>NZ_JBZVGZ010000003.1:0-140359 GCF_058630335.1 Halorubrum sp. SD41 | reverse complement strand
CTGAGGCGGTCGTTTTCGGGCATGAATCACTTTGAAAACGTACCGCCTCACCTTTCAATCCTTATCTGAACACCGCCGATGGACGCTCCGGGTACGAATTCTGATAGGTGTCCGGCAAACTCGCGTCGAATTCGGATGCGAACTCGTCCGAACGCGCGCCACAGGGACGCGAGCACCCGGCGCCGCCGCCGGAACCACCGCCGAGCAACCCCCCTTCTGTTCCGGTGGGAGGCCGCTTCGGTCTTCCGTTTTGTTCGGTCAGTGTTCAGTTTCACTCCGGTCTACCTACGCTTATGTGTCCGGAGTCCCTTCCGTACCGACGTACCGGATTCAGCGTCAGACGCCCCGGACCGACGTTACATACCGAATCGGACATGTAGATGCCGGACGGGTCCGAACATCCGAACCTACAAGGGCCCGCCTCGCCAGTACACCAACACTACAGATGATCCATATCCCACGCCAAGCCAGCGGGGTGGCCGCCGAATGAGCAGCGACGGCGTCTCCGCCGACGGAGTCGAACTGCCGATCAAACGAACCACGGGCGACACCATGGAGGAGCGCCTCACGGGCAACGCCTACGGGAACATCCTGCCCGCGCGCTACCTCCGGAAGAACGCGGACGGCGAACCGATCGAGGACCAGGAGGAGCTGTTCGACCGCGTCGCGCGCAACGTCGCGCTCGCGGAGGCCGTCTTCGAGGCCGAAAAGCAGGGCGTCGAGGTCACCGTCACGCCCGACCAGCTGAAGCCCGATCACCCGCGGCGCGACGAGCTCGCCGAGGAGGTCTTCGGCGCGGGTACGACCGCCGAGGACGACGCGGAGACGACGCTCACCGCTCACAACGTCAACAAGTTCGCGTACGAGACGGTCGTCCCCGAGCTGCCCGAGGGCGTTCGCGACCACGTCGAGGCGACCGCCGAGACGTTCCGGCAGGGGATGGAGTCGCTCTCCTTCATGCCGAACTCCCCGACGCTGATGAACGCGGGCGACGAGCTCCAGCAGCTCTCCGCCTGTTTCGTCGACTCGCCGGGCGACGACATCACCGACATCCACCAGACCGCCAAGGAGGCGGCCGAGGTGTTCCAGTCCGGCGGCGGCATGGGGTACGCGTTCTGGAAGCTCCGCCCGTACGGCGACGCGGTCGGCTCCACCGGCGGCATCGCCTCCGGGCCGATCACGTTCATGCGGACGTTCGACCAGATGTGCGAGACGATCGCGCAGGGCGGCGCGCGCCGCGGCGCCCAGATGGGCGTCATGCGCATCTCGCACCCGGACGTCATCCAGTTCATCCACGCGAAGAACAAGGACGTCTCCCTGGCCCACTCGCTGCGGCTCAACGACCCCGACGACTTCACGCACAACTCCTTCGCGGACGCGTTGGAGGAGGCCCGCGACCTCATCGACGAGGACGGGAAGGTGCCCGAACACCTCCGGAACGCGGTGGAGGGCCACCTCTCGAACTTCAACATCAGCGTCGGCGTCACGGACGACTTCATGGCGGCGCTGGAGAACGACGAGGAGTTCACCTTCACCAACCCGCGCACGGAGGAGCCCCACGTCGCCACCCCCGAGACGAAGGAGCTCTACGACATGTTCGGCCTCGGCGAACACGTCGAGGTCGGCGAGGAGCTCTCCGTCCCGGCCGCCGAGATCTGGGACCACATGATCGAGGGCGCCCACGAGAACGGGGAGCCCGGGGTCGTTTACTTGGAGCGCATCAACAAGGAACATTCGTTCGATGTAGAAGAAAATCCAAGCCATAGAATACTCGCAACAAACCCCTGCGGAGAACAGCCCCTCGAGGAGTACGAGGCCTGTAACCTCGGCCACATCAACCTCTCGACGCTCGCGGACCTCGACGCGCCCGACTGGCGCGTCTGGTCGGACGAGCACGCCGACGAGTACGACTCCGAGGCGGCCGCGGTCGAGGCGTTCTTAGACGAGGCGATCGACTTCGAGGAGTTCGAAGAGCGGATCGCGTACGGCACCCGCTTCCTCGAGAACGTCGTCACGATGTCCGACTTCCCGGTCCCGGAGATCGAAGAGAAGGTCCGGGACATGCGGAAGATCGGGCTCGGAATCATGGGGCTCGCGCAGCTGTACGTCCAGCTCGGCGTCCGCTACGGCTCCGAGTCGGGCAACGAGATCGCCCGGCAGCTGATGACCCACATCAACCACGAGTCGAAGCTCGCCTCCCACGAGCTCGCCGAGGAACGCGGCACGTTCAACGACTGGGAGGACTCGAAGTACGCGAACCCGACCGAGCACCGCGACTGGTTCGAGCACTACACCGGGCTCGACGCCGACGAGTGGGCGGACGGCTTCCCGATCCGCAACCACAACACGACGACGATCGCGCCCACGGGCACGACGTCGATGATCGGCAACACGACCGGCGGCTGCGAGCCCATCTACAACGTCGCCTACTACAAGAACGTCTCCGACGACGTCCAGGGCGACGAGATGCTCGTCGAGTTCGACGACTACTTCCTGCGCACGCTAGAGGCCAACGACGTCGACGTCGACGCCGTCAAGCAGGAGGCTCAAGAGCAGATGGCGACCAACGAGTTCGACGGCGTCGAGGGGCTCGACACCGTGCCGAACGCGATCGGCGAGCTGTTCGTCGTCACCGGCGACCTCTCGGCGAAGGACCACGCCGGCGTCCAGGTCGCCTGTCAGAAGGGCGTCGACTCCGCCATCTCGAAGACCGTGAACGCGCCGAACGACTCCACGCTCGGCGACGCCAAGGAGGTCTTCGAGTACATCTACGAGAACGGCGGGAAGGGCGTCACCTACTACCGCGACGGCACCCGCTCGAAGCAGGTGCTCACGACGCGCGCGCAGAACACCGAGTTCGCCGACGAGAGCGAGGCGGCCGAGACGATCGTCGAGCAGATCTCCGAGGTGTTCGGCGGCGTCGAGGCGTTCCTCGACAACGAGGACGTTCAGGCCGCGATCGACGCGGAGATCTCGGACCTGCTCGAAACGACGGAGCAGCCCCGGATCGACTACAGCGAGCGCAGCCCGCGTCCCGACTCACTGAACGGCGTCACGCAGCGCGTCGAGACGGGCTACGGCAAGCTGTACGTCACCATCAACGAGGACGAGAACGGGCTGCCGTTCGAGCTGTTCGCGAACATCGGCCACTCCGGCGGCTACACCAACTCCTTCACGGAGGCGCTCGCGAAGGTCATCTCGACGGCGCTCCGCTCCGGCGTCGACCCCGAGGAGATCGTCGACGAGCTCCAGGGCACCCGGAGCCCGAAGGTCGCCTGGGACAAGGGCGAGCAGATCCAGTCGATCCCCGACGCGATCGGCACCGCGCTCCGGCGCTACCTCGACGACGACGTCGACAAGGGGATCCCCCAACAGCAGAGCCTCGACGACGTCGAGGAGTCCGCGTCGGGCCCGGGCCGCCCGAGTCAGACCGACGGCGGCGCGGTCGACGCCGGCGCGGCGACCGAGGCTCCGAGCGGGTCCGAGCCGACGGCGGCCGACGACGCCGCCGGCGCCGACGACTCGACCCAGGAGCTCATCGCGGCGGGCGAGTCGCCCGAGTGCCCCGAGTGCGGCGGCATGAACCTCTACTACTCCGAGGGCTGCAAGACGTGCGAGTCGTGCGGCTGGTCGGAGTGTTAGACGGGCCGAACTGACGGTAAAAGCGCTTGCGGCGCGGTTTTTTTGCGGTTCGTACGAACGCGATCGATACCGGGAGTGAGTATCGTAGATCGGCGGTGGCGGGAGCATATTTAAAAGGCGATGAACGACGGCGACGGGGGCTTATAAATGGTAGGCGGTGGCGCGCCTGCGAGCGGCCGCCACCGGCGGCCGCGAGCCAGCCCGCGAGGGAGTCAGTCGCCGGAGCGAAGCGGAGGCGACTGACGAGGTTGGGGAGGCGTGAGGCTGCGGTGCTGGGCGGTCGGGGTGGGACTCAAAGGGGCAGTCGCGAGGCGGCCGCAGGCGACGTAAGCACCGCAACGAGGGAGCTGTAGCGACCGAGTGAGGAGCGCAGCGAGCGTGCTGCCGCCTCGCGACTGGGGCTTTGACGGTTGTCACCCCACCAGCCTCAACCATTTATAAACAGCCGACAGCAACACCGCGATCCATCTTATAAACGGTCCCACCCACAACGTACTACACCTACTCCCGTAATCGATCGCTCGTCGGGTTCACGCGCTCGCCGGGGGACGAACCGCTCCCGCTCGAAAAACGCTCGACGAAGCGAAACCGGACGGCACGAGAAAGCCGAGAGAGACCGAAAGAAGTCGAAACGTTGGGCCGCGCCGTCGCCTCAGAAGGTCTCTAGGTAGCGGTCCTCCTCCCACTGCGACACCTGGGTGAGGTACTCGCTGAACTCCTGGGACTTCGCCTCGGCGAACTTCTCGGAGGTGTGGGGGCCGAGCGCGTCCTGCAGCACCTCGTCCGCCTCGAGCTCCTCGACGGCGGCGCCGAGGTTCGGCGGGAGCGTCTCGATGCCGTACTCCTCGCGCTTCTCGTCGTCGAACTCGTAGATGTCCTCGCGGACCGGGTCGCCGGGGTCCGCCTCGGTCTTGATCCCGTCGAGGCCGGCGGCGATGAGCGACGCCATGCCGAGGTAGGGGTTACAGGACGGGTCAGGGCTGCGGACCTCGAAGCGCGCGGAGACGCCCGCGGCGTCGGGCACGCGGACGAGCGCCGAGCGGTTCGTGTCGGACCACGCGACGTAGATGGGCGCCTCGTAACCGGGCACCAGGCGCTTGTAGGAGTTCACGGTCGGGTTGGTGACGGCCGTGAACGCGGGCGCGTGGTTCAGGATACCGCCCATGAACTGGTAGGCGGTCTCGCTGAGGTTGAACTCGTCGTCGTCGTCGGCGAAGGCGTTGCCGTCCTCGTCGAACAGCGAGATGTGGCTGTGCATGCCCGAGCCGTTGATGTCGGCGATCGGCTTGGGCATGAACGTCGCGTGGAGGTCGTGCTGCTCGGCGACCGCGCGGACGACGGCGCGGAACGTCGCGATGTTGTCCGCGGTCGTGAGCGCGTCGTCGTACTTGAAGTTGATCTCGTGTTGGCCCTCGGCGACCTCGTGGTGCGAGGCCTCGATCTCGAAGCCCATCTCTTCGAGGGTGAAGATGATCTCCTTGCGCACGTCGGACGCGAGGTCCTTGGGAGCGAGGTCGAAGTAGCCGCCGTTGTCGTGCGGGATCGTCGTCGCGTTGCCGTCGTCGTCCTTCTCGAACAGGAAGAACTCCGGCTCGGGACCGATGGAGACGGAGTAGCCCATCTCCTCGGCTTCTGCGAGGACGCTCTTGAGGACCTGACGCGGACCGCCGGCGAACGGTTCGCCGTCGGTGTCGACGATGTCACAGATGAGCCGCGCGGCGCCGCTGTCGCCGTCACCGTCGCTGCGCCACGGGAGCACCGCGAACGTGTCGGGGTCGGGGACGAGCCGCATGTCCGACTCCTGAATGCGCACGAACCCCTCGATGGAGGAGCCGTCGAAGTAGATTCCCTCGGTGAACGCCTTCTCCGCCTGGTGGGCGGGGACGGAGACGTTCTTCACGACACCGAGAATGTCGGTGAACTGGAGCCGCAGGAAATCGACGTTCTGTTCTTCGATCTCGTCGAGTACCGCCTGTTCTTTGGCCGTGAGGCCGCCGTCCGGTTTCGCGTGTTCGTCCGTCATGTTCTGGACGCTTGATTCGTTATCTGCCAGTATAAAGGCCTTATCGCTTGGCGCATGAACCGCCGGACAGGCAAAACTGCTGGACGTTCGTAAAATTCTAAACCCCCGAAAGCGTGGATCGGTGTGATGACGTACGAAAACCTCGACGCGAAGCTTATCAACTCGCTGCTCAGCAACGGCCGCGCGAGTCTCCGGAGCCTGGGCGACGAGCTCGACGTCTCGGTGACGACCGTTTCGAACCACCTCCGCGACCTCGAAGAGGAGGGCGTGATTCGGGGGTACACCCCCGTCGTCGACTACGACAAGCTCGGCTACGACGTGACGGCCGTGCTCCAGCTCAAAGTGGAGGGGAGCGCGCTGCCGGACGTCACGGAGAAGCTGCGCCAGGAGAAACAGATGGTGAGCGTCTACGAGGTCACCGGCGACTACGACGTGATCGCCATCGGGAAGTTCACCGACACGGACGGGATGAACGACCAGATCAAGTCGATCCTCACGGACGCGGACATCCGCGAGTCGAACACGAGCGTCGTCCTCAACGCGGTCACGGAGAACGAGCAGTTCGACCTCGACGTCGAAGAGTAGCCCGATCGCCCGGATCGAATCGAACGCCCACCCCGCTCGGAGGCCGATCCGCCCTTCTACTGCCGCTTCGTCGCCGCCTCCAAGACCTCTACCGCCGGGAGCGGCTCGCCGGTCAGCGCGCGGATGTACGCCCCGCCCGCGATGGAGACGTGCGAGAAGTCGTTCTCGCTCAGCCCGTACATCTCGATGGCCCGGGAGGTGTCGCCGCCGCCGACGACGGAGAAGCAGTCGGTCTCGGCGATCGCTTCGAGGACGCCGACCGTGCCGTCGGCGAACCGCTCGTCCTCGAAGACGCCGAGCGCGCCCTTCACGAAGACGGCGTCGGACTCGCGGATCGCGGGCTCGTAGTCTGCGACCGTCGCCGAGCCCACGTCGAGGTACCCCGTCGCCTTCTCCTCGATGTCGTCGACTTCGACCTCGGCGCGCTCGCCGTCGGGGCCCTCGTACGCGAGGTCGCCCGCGAGGCGGACCGCGTCGCCGCGCTCGTCGAGGACCGACTCGATCAGCTCGCGGTTCTCTTCCCACTGCTCGTCGAACAGGTCCATCTCTCCCACGTCGCGACCGACCGGGTGGCCCGCGGCGCGCAGGAACAGTTCCCCCGCGACGCCGCCGAGGAGGAAGCGGTCCACCTTGTCGTCTAAGGCGTCCATCACGCCGATCACGTCGGTCGCCTTCGTCCCGCCGACGACCATGGTGACGGGCCCGTCGAACTCGCGGGTCGCGATGGCGGTGTTGGCCTCGTACTCCGTCTCCATCACGCGGCCCGCGTACGCGGGAAGGACGAGCGGGAAGCCGACCAGCGAGGCGTGTTTCCGATGCGCCGCCGAGTAGGCGTCGTTGACGTACGCGTCGAAGCGCGGCGCGAGCGTCTCGACGAACTCCGTCTCCGCCTTCTCCTCGGGGGACTCCTCGGGGAGTTCGTCGTCGCACATCCGGGTGTTCTCCAAGAGGAGGATTTCGCCCGCGCCGAGCGCGTCGATGGCGTCCAGCGCCTCGCCGCCGTACGTGTCCGCGACGAACGCCACGTCGCGGCCGACGTGGTCGGCGAGGATCTCCGCGTGGCCGGCGAGCGAGGTGAAGTCGTCGCGGCCGGGGCGTCCCTGGTGGGCCATGAGCACGACGCGGTGGCCGGCGTCGGCCAGTTCGCGGACGGTCTCCGCGTGGCGCTCGAAGCGGCGGTTGTCCTGCGGTTCGCCGTTCTCGATCGGGGAGTTGAGGTCCAGTCGGACGAGGACGCGCGAGTCGGCCGGGAGGTCGTCGATGGTGTCGAACGTGGGCATGAGTGAGTGGTCGTCGATGAGGTATTTAAGCGGTTGTCCTCCGGGGGAACGTTACCGCCCGGGTGTCGGGCCTCGCTCTTCAACCGCGGTCGGGCGTTCAGGCCTCGTCCTGAACGTACGCGGCCATGTCGAGCATCCGGTTCGAGAAGCCGTACTCGTTGTCGTACCAGGTGAGGATCTTCAGCAGCTTCCCGCCGGCGATGACGTTCGTCGACTGGAGGTCGACGTAGCTGGAGAAGGGGAGCCCGACGATGTCAGAGGAGACGACCTCGTCGTCGGTGTAGCCGAGGACGCCCGCGAGCGGGCCGGAGTCGGCGGCGTCACGGAAGGCGGCGTTGACCTCCTCCTCGGTGACGTCCTCGTCGAGGCTGACGACGAACTCGGTGATGGAGCCGGTCGGGACCGGCACGCGCATCGCCATCCCGTCGATCTTCCCCTCAAGCTGCGGGAGGACCTCCTGGGCGGCGCCCGCGGCGCCGGTCGAGGTGGGGACGATGTTCTCGGCGGCCGCGCGGCCGCGGCGGCGCTTACCCATCGGGCCGTCGATGAGGCTCTGGGAGCCGGTGTAGGCGTGGACGGTGGTGAGGGTGCCGGCGTCGATGCCGAACTCGTCGTCCAGTACCTTCGCGACCGGAGTGATGGAGTTCGTGGTGCAGGAGGCGTTCGAGACGACGTCGTCGCCCTCGTACTCGTCGTGGTTGACGCCGTAGACGAGCTGCTTGACCGGCTTGTCGCCCTTCGGGGGCGCCGAGATGATCACGGTGTCGGCGCCGCCGTCGAGGTGCGCGCTCGCGTCGTCGCGGGTGCGGAAGATGCCCGTACACTCCAAGGCGACGTCGACGTCGAGCTCGTCCCACGGGAGGTCCGCGGGGTCCTGAACGTTGAACAGCGGGACCGAGGTGCCGCCGATCGTCAGCTCGTCGCCGTCGCGCTCGACGCCGTCAAGCCGGCCCATGACGGTGTCGTACTTCGCGAGGTACCCCATGTCGTCGAAGTCCATCACGTCGTTGATCCCGACGAGCTCGATCCGCGGACTCTCCAACACCGCGCGGAACACGTTGCGCCCGATGCGACCGAAGCCGTTGAGCCCCACCCGCACGACCTCGTCGTCGCTCACGTCGTCGCCGGCAGCCAGATACGATTTACTCATGTTCGAAAAAAGCGACCCGCAACTACTTAAATCCGGCCCAGTCGCGCCGAGACCGTCATAATCGTTCGAATTTGTTACGGTCGGTCTCGGCGATCTCGGTCGGTCTCGGCGATCTCGGTCGGTCTCGGCGATCTCGGTCGGTCTCGGCGATCTCGGTCGGTCTCGGCGGGTTCGCGTCGCTCGTCGCTGCTCGTCGCCCGCTCGTCGCCCGCTCGTCGCCCGCTCGTCGCCCGCTCGTCGCTGCTCGTTGCCCACTCGTCGCTGCTCGTTGCCCACTCGTCGCTGCTCGTTGCCCGCTCGTCGCTGCTCGTTGCCCGCTCGTCGCGGGGCGGGTAGCGGCCGAAACGGCGACCGACAGAAGGCTTATCGGAGTCAGCGACCTCACGGGAGGTATGGACAGAGACGACCGCGACGATCCGTTCGGAGACTTCTTCGAGGAGATCGAGCGGATGATGAACGAGATGGCCAACGCGGACGCGCAGTCGGCCGACGACGCGGGGTTCGGCTCCGACACCCACGTCGACGCGTACACCACGGAGGAGTCGGTGCGTCTCGTCGCCGACCTCCCCGCCGTCGAGAAGGAGGACCTCTCGCTGCGCTGCGACGGCGACGCGCTCACCATCTCGGCCGTCTCCGACCGGCGCGAGTACGACGAGACGGTCGAACTCCCCGCGCCCGTCGACGAGCACTCCGCGGACGCGACGTTCAACAACGGCGTCTTGGAGGTCTCGTTCGACCGCGACGAGGACAGCGCCTCGATCGACCTGGTCTGAGCCGATCGCCCGTTTTTATGCTGTTTCTGCCGTCCGACGGATCAGCGCCGCGAACCGGTCGTAGAAGTCGTCCGCGTACTTCGTCGCGGCGTCGACCGTCGGGCGCGCGTTCGTCTCGTTGACGACGAGCCGGTCGTCCGTCGCGAGCAGGTCGACGCCGAGGTAGTCGATTCCGAGCGTCTCGGCCGCGCGCTCCGCGAGCTCGCGCGCCGCGGGGTCCAACTCGACCCCCTCGGCCGTCGCGCCGCGGTGGACGTTGTGCTTCCACCGGCCCGCGGCGAGCGCGTCGTCGTCGAGGACGCGCTCGACCGCGCCGGCGTACGCGCCGTCGACGACCATCGCGCGGTAGTCGCGCGCGTCGGGCAGGTACTCCTGGATCAGGAACGACTTGTCGCCGGTGGCGCGGTAGTCGTGGATCAGGTTCAGGTAGTCGACGACGCCCAAAAGCGAGTCGAGGTCGGTCGCGGTCGCGACGCCGACGCCGCGGGTCGCGGAGTTCGGCTTCACGACGACGGGGTAAGAGAACTCGCTCGCGGCGTCGACGACGACCGACTCGTCGACGGGGTTCGACACGAGCGTCGTCTTCGGCGTCGAGAGCCCGGCGGCCGACAGCCGCGCCAGCACGCCCGCCTTGTTGCGCGAGGCGACGACCGCGTCGCGGCCGTTCACCCACGGGACGCCGAGGCGCTCGTCGACGACCGCACCCTCCATCAGGCGGGTGGGGTAGACGAGGCCGGCGTCGAATCCCGCGAACTCCCCGAGGTCGGCCGCCGGCGAAGCGTCGCCTTCACCGTCCGAAACCCGGAGCGACCGCTCTTTCGCCCGCACGTGGTCGACCTCGATGCCGCGGTCCGCGAGCGGCTCGCGCACGCGCTCGAACGTCTCCGCGTCGGTCGTCATCGCGAGCCGGAGCATAGCATTACTGGGCGCCGTTCGGACTTAAAAACCGCGCGAGCGGTGCGACGGCAGCGACACCAACGCGATACGAGATGCGGTGGCGCGCGCCTCCGAGCGCCCTTGGGCGCGAGGAGCACGCGCGAGGGAGTCGGGCGCTCCGAGGGCGACCGAAGGGAGCCCGAAGGACGCGCCCGACGAGGTTGGGGAGGCGTGAGGCGCGGTTGCGGGGCGGGGCGGGACTCAAAGGGGCAGTCGCGAGGGCGAAGGCGCGCGACGTAAGGACCGCAGGAGCGAGCGGAGCGAGCGACGAGGACCGCAGCGAGCGCACCGAGCCCTCGCGACTGGGGCTTTGGCGGTGTTCGCCGTCGATCTACTGTCAGCTATTTATAAGTGAGCGGCCGAAGCTTTGGCGGTGTTCGCCCTCGATCCGCCAGCAACGGTTTAAAAACGGGCGGCCGGGGCTTTGATGACGGTCACTACCAGCCCGCAGTCAGATATTTATAAATAAGCGGCCGGAACTCCCGCGACGTCTCACGTCGATCCACGCCTACCGAGTTATTGTAAGTGGCCTTCCTCGCGGAGCCGTTCCGCCTCGCTCTTCTCGTAGCGCCACGAGATGTCGGCCTTCTCGTCCTGCCAGTCCCACGGCTCGACGAGGACGATGTCGTCTTCGCGGATCCACACCCGCTTTTGCATCCGGCCGGGGATGCGCGCGGTCCGCTGTTTCCCGTCCGCACAGCGCACCTTGACGCGGTTCGCGCCGAGCATCTCGACGACCTCCGCGAACACCTCGTCGTCGTCGGGCATCCGGAGGTCGTCCTGACCGCCGCCGTCTCCGTTGCTCATGCGTACGCGGTGATACGCGCTCTTGGAAATAAAAGGGCCGCTCTCCGCCGCCGATATCCCTCCGTTTTAAGCCCGACCGACGGCCACCCGACGACATGCGCGACACACTGGGAGTCGAAGGGATCGTCGGCGTCCTCGTCGTCTTCGTCGCGGTCGGCATCATCACCGTTCGCGACCCCGTCATCGCCGGCGCGGTGATGCTGCTGATCGCCGGCCTCGCGCTGATCGCGAAGGGGCTCGTCGACACCGCCATGCGGTCGTTCGGGCTGAAGTGACCGCACGCGACCCGGGCGCCTCGGCCGTCGTCGACGCCCGCCCGCCGTTCACCGTTCTCCCGAAAGAGTCATAATCGCCGACCGTTCCCCTCCGATATGGTCGAAGTACCCGCCGTCGCGGTCGAACTCGTCGAACTCCTCGCCGTCACCCTCGGCGCCGGCGCGGCCGCCGCGGTCGGCGTCGTCCTCGAACGCTTCGGACTCTCCGCGGTCTCGGGCGGCGACCTCGTCCTCGGCGCCTGGGCCGTCGGCATGGGGCTGCTCGCGCTGTACGTCGGGGTCGTCGGGCTGGGCTACGAGCAGGCGCTCCCGCGGCTGCGCCGGCTCGCGGGCGGCGAGTAGCGCCTATAAACTCCCCTCGGCCGCCAGCTCGCGGACCTGCGCCGCGCGCTCGCGGATCGACTCCCACTCCGCGTCGTCCTTGTCGTCGACGTGCGAGTACATCAGTCCCATCCGGCCGGTGCCCCGCAGCGTCTCCTCGTTCTCCTTTAAGAAGTCCCAGTAGAGCGCGTTGAACGGGCAAGCGCCCTCGCCCGTGGTCCGCGAGACGGCGTACCGGCAGTCCGCGCAGTGGTCGCTCATCCGGTTGACGTAGCTCCCCGAGGAGGCGTACGGCTTCGAGGAGAGCACGTCCGTGCCGAACGACCCCATGGCGACGACGTTCGGCGTCGTCACCCAGTGGTACGCGTCGACGAAGCCGAGGTGGAACCACTCGTTCAGCTCGGCCGGGTCGGCGCCGTACACCAGCGCGAAGTTCGACAACACCATCAGCCGCTCGATGTGGTGGGCGTAGCCGTACTCGCGGACGTGGCCGACCGCCTCCGAGAGACACCGCATGTCGGTGTCGCCGTCCCAGTAGGCGGGCGGGAGGTCGCGCTCCTGTCCCAGCCGGTTCGCCTCGGCCAGCTCCGGCATCGCCTCGCGGTAGACGTGGCGCACGAACTCCCGCCAGCCGATCACCTGTCTGACGAACCCCTCCGCGGCGTTGAGCGGGACGGGGGCGGGCTCCTCGCCCGCCGCCGCTTCCGTCTCCTCCCCGGCACCGTCGCCCGCCTCGTCGCCGTCAAACTCGTCGCCGCCGAACTCGTCGAGCGAGGTCGCCTCCGCACCCGCGCCGACTTCGCCGTGCTCGGCGGGGTCGTACGCGCCCGGCTCGACCCCGCGCTCCGCGTAGGCGCGCTCGACCGCCCTGACGGGCTCGCGCGGGTCGAGCAGCCCGAGGTTGATCGCCGGCGAGAGCAGCGAGTGCGACAGGAACGGCTCGCCGCCGACCATCGCGTCCTGATACCGACCGAACGCCGGGAGCCCCGCGCGCACGAAGCGGTCGAGCGCCTCGCGCGCCCCCTCGCGGGTGACCGGCCACGCGAACCCGTCGAGCGAGTCGTTCCCCCACGTATCGAACCGCTCGCGGACCCACGCGTGGGTCCCGCGCGTCAGCTCGTCCGGCTCGAACCTCGGCCGCCCGGGCGGCTCCCAGTCGTCCGGCGGGGTCTCCTGGTTCAGGTCGTCGTAGTTCCACTCGCCGCCGACCGGCTCCTCGCCGTCCATCAACACCCCCGTCTCGCGGCGGACGTGGCGGTACCAGTTCTCCTGTCGGTAGGTCCGGTCGGCGGCGCCGTCGGCGCCGATCTCCGTCTCCCCCTCGCCGGCCCACTCGCGCCAGTCGCTCGGCGTCGTCCAGAACAGCTCGTTGTCGACGAGTTCGAGGGTCCCGCCGCGGTCGGCGACCAGTTCGCGGAGCCGCTCGCCGGCGCCGTGGCTCGCGGGGCGCATGAGTCGCAAGCGCGGGCCGTCGTCATCGCCCGCGTCGCCGTCCCCGTCCCGGCCGCCCGTTTCCGTCTCCCGCTCCGCGAAGAACTCGTCGAGGCCCTCGCCGAACGACTCCGCCCGCACGTACGCCACGTCGCGGCCGCGCTCGCGGAGTTCGTCGCGGAAGTGCCGCATCGCCGAGAACACGAGCGTCAGCTTGTGGGCGTGGTACGGCTTCCGGTCGGCGAAGCCGTGCGCCTCGATCAGCAGCACGTCGTCGGCCGCGTCGAGGACGTCGAGGTCGGGGTTGAGCTGGTCGCCGAGCAGCCAGCAAGTGGTCCGGTCGCTCACGTCCCGTATCAGGGGTGCGAGCGCCATAGCTCCGGCGGCGCCCCCGCGGCCGCGGCTCCCGACCGCCGCCGCTCTCCCGCGCGTCGCCGCCGCATCCGCGGCTTTTTGTCGCCCCCGCGTGACGGGCGAGCCATGGACGACATTCTCACGAACTGGCTGCTCGGCCTGATCGCCGCCCTCCTCGCAGTGCTGGTGCTCGACTCGACCGGCGAGCCCTTCCTCGCCCCGCTCGCGCCGGTCGCGAACGTGCTCGCGCTCGTCACCTTCCTCGCGTTCGTCATCCTCACCGGCGCGTTCCTCGTGTACACGGCGTCGTTCCGGGACCTCTGATATTTCCGGGTCGAGCCGTCTCACCCTGCGATCCCCGCCGCCGCGCGTAGCTTTTTGTCTCGGCCCGAACTGATCGACGTATGGAGTACACGACCCTCGGGAACACCGGCACCACCGTCTCGAAGATCTGTCTCGGCTGCATGAGCTTCGGGGACTCCGACTGGCGCGAGTGGGTCCTCGACGAGGAGGAAGGGAAAGAGCTCGTCGAGCGCGCGGTCGACCTCGGGGTGAACTTCTTCGACACCGCCAACATGTACTCGAACGGCGAGAGCGAGCGCGTCCTCGGCGAGGCGCTCGACGGGTACGACCGCGACGAGTTCGTCGTCGCCACGAAGGGGTACTTCCGGATGGACGAGTCGAACCCGAACTCGGGCGGGCTCTCGCGGAAGGCGATCGAACAGGAGCTGTCGAACTCCCTCGATCGCCTGGGGATGGACACGATCGATCTCTACCAGATCCATCGATGGGACGACGACACCCCGATCGAGGAGACGCTCGCCGCGCTCGACGACGCGGTCCGGCGCGGCGACGTGCGGTACGTCGGCGCCTCCTCGATGTGGGCCCACCAGTTCGCGGAGTCGCTCCGCGTCAGCGAGCGCGAGGGGTACGAGCGGTTCGCGACGATGCAGAACCACTACAACCTCGCGTACCGCGAGGAGGAGCGCGAGATGCTCCCGCTCTGCGAGAAGGAGGGGGTCGGCGTGATGCCGTGGAGCCCGCTCGCGCGCGGCTACCTGACGCGCCCGCACGAGGAGGTGGACGCCACCCTCCGCGGCGAGACGGAGGAGCACCTCTACGCGCACCCCTACCGCGAGGGCGGCGGGCGCGAGGTCAACGAGCGCGTCGAGGAGCTCGCCGCCGAGAAGGGCGTGAAGATGGCCCAGGTCGCCCTTGCGTGGCTGTTCGAGAAGGACTCGGTCGACGCGCCGATCGTCGGCACGACGAGCGTCGAACACCTCGAAGACGCGGTCGAGGCGCTCGACGTCGACCTCTCCGACTCGGACGTCGAGTGGCTGGAGGAACCGTACGAGCCGGTCCGCGTCTCCGGGCACGAGTAGTCGGCGCGAACGACGCTTCGGCCCGTTCGCGGCCTAAATCGTGTTTTAGGAATACACGGGTAAGCTATTTGTATGGTATTCGTTGACAATTAGGTATGACGGACGACACCGACCGATCCGCCGTCCGGTCGCGCACCGAGTACGCGCGCACCCGGACGCGCTGTCCGAACTGCGGCGACCGCGTCCCGGCGGCCGGCGGCGACGGGGAGCCCGCGGAGTGCCCGAACTGCCACCGCCTCGTGCGCGAGTGACGGCGGGGCCGACCGCTGCCCGGTCGCGAGGCCGACGCGGCTCCGTCCGGTGGCCGCCGCCCGCCCCCGACTTATAAACACTCCGTCGCGGGCGCCACGACAACCCTTTTCGGCGGCGCCGCCGAATCGTGGCGCATGGCAGACGACGACGCCACCGACCCCGAGAACGGCGAGGCCGGCGAACAGGGCGATTCCGCCGACGGCGACGGCGAGGAGAAGTCCTTCCGCGAGCGCGTCGAGGAGATCCGCGAGCGACGCGAAGAGGAGCGCGAGGAGGGCGACCGACCCGAACCCGAGGAGATGATGGGCGGCGGCGGCCCGCCCGGGATGGGCGGCGGGGGCGGCGGCAACCCCTTCGCGCAGATGATGTCCGGCATGATGGGCGGCGGCGGGGGTCCCGGCGGCGCGGGCGGCCCCCCCGGGATGGGCGGCGGCCCCGGGGCGCAGGGCGAGCAGGGCGCTCGCGGCGACGACGGCGGCAACGAGGAGCTCGTCCGCGAGGTGCGCCAGCTCCGCGACGAGGTCCGCGACGCGACTCGGCAGCTCCAGCGCATCGCGCAGGCGCTCGAAGACGACTGATTCGGCCGCTCCTCTCTCGGTTTTCCGAAGCCCCGTAGCGCCCAGTTCGTCGGTCGACGACGATGCGGGGTCGGGAGGGAACCGCGACGACCGCTCGGAGAACGATTCAGTTCGGGGCGCCGTTCATCGCCTCGATCCGCTCCGGCAGCGCGGGCAGCGCGACGACGGCGACCACGGCGGCGGTCGTGGCGACGAGCGTCACCGGGAGCGTCCCGGCGAGCGCGTAGGCGCCGACCCAGAGCCCGCCGGTGACCGCGAGCGCGGGGACCGCGACGCGGACCGGGACCGCGGGCTCGTCGCCCTCCACGAGCCGCCAGCCGACCGCGCCGCCGGCGCCGGTGGCGATCCCGATTCCCGCCTCGACCACCTCGCCGGTGTGTCCCCCCGCGACGGCGACGCCCAGCGCGCCGGTCGAGACGACCGCCGCGAGCAGGAACGCCGGGGCGGGGTTCAGCGCGGCGGTCGGGCCGGCCGCCGTCTCCTCCGTGCTCGTCGAGCGACGGACGCGCGGGTCGCCCGCGAGCCGCAGCGCGACGGCGACCGTCCCCGCGCCGACGGCCAGCCCCGCGAGCACGTCGACGAGGTAGTGGACCTCGATGACCACCCGCGAGGCCGCGACGGCGACCGCGACCGCGGCGGCCGCGACGTAGCGGGCACGGTCCGTCCAGAACCGGTCGTACAACAGGGCCACGGCGAGGTACGCGGCCGCGCCGCCGGTGGCGTGGCCGCTCGGGAAGCCGAACCCGTCGGAGAGCACCTGCGCCTCGTACCACCCGGACAGGAGCGCGGGGAGCCACGTCGGGACGTCGGCGGGGGGCATCGCGCCGGGCGGTCGGGGGACCGCGAACCACGCCTTGCCGAGCGCCGTCGCGGCGTACGCGCAGGTGACGGCCGCGATGGCCGTCGCGCCGGCGCGGCGCGGCGACCCCGCGACCTCCTCGCTCGCGAACCAGTAGCCGACCGCGAGCAGCGCGAAGAGGAACCACGGGTCCGCGAGGTGGGTGACGGCCGCGAAGACGACGACGACGAACTCCGGGAGCGCGTCGACGAACGCGGTCTCGCCCAGCCCGCGCTCGGCGGAGACGAGTCCGGTCACGCGTCGATCACCCGGTCAGTCATCGCCGCGGCGGCGGGCGTAGTCGAGCGCCTTGCCGGGCGTCTCGATCAGGTTGAGGCCGATGCCGACGACGACGAAGATCGTGTACAGGCCGAGCGTCGAGAGCCCGAGGACGACGATGGCGCCGATCGCGTAGATCCCCTGAAGGGAGGTCAGCGCCGCGAGCGTCAGCACGGTGCCGTACAGCAACACGAGGTACGGCCCCCAGCCGCGGGCGTGGCCGCGGCGCATCCGCGAGCGCACGTACCGCTTCAGCTCCGACTCGACCTCGGGCTTGTCGACCGTGCGGCGTTCCACGTCGTCCTCGAACTCGTCGAGCTGCGACCGCAGCTCCCGGACCTCCGCTTCGAGGGCGGCGACGTCCGGCGCGCCGCGCGGCCGCTCGCCGTCGTCCCCGTCGGGATCCGACTCGCCGTTCATACCCGTGGGTCGGTCGCGGTCCTGTTGTAACTGCCGGTCCGCGGCGTCGTCCGAGGGGGTGACGGGCCCCTCCGGCCCGCCGTTCCGGAGACCGTCGCCGTCGTCGCCCCGCCCCGCGATCACCACGTTGATCGCGCCGCCGAGGACGACGACGACGGCCGCGAGGTACAGCCAGGTGACCAGGAGGAGGACCCCGCCGATGACGCCGTACACCTGGTACTGCGCGGCGCCCGCGGCGTACACCTGAAACCCGGCCTGGAGCAGCGTCCAGCAGACCGCCGCGAACGCCGCGCCCGGCAGCGCCTCGCGGACGCCGATCGACGGCTGCGGGAGGACGTAGTACATGGGGAGGAAGACGGCGGCGAGGAAGAGGGGGAGGGCGAGGACGCTCGCCGCCTCGATCAGGGGAAGCACGTCCGCGGCCGCGACGAACGCGCCGACGGCGACCATCACGCCGATGCCGACGCCGACGGCGACGACGACAGAGGCGGCGTCGGCGACCTGCTTGAGGAAGCCCGGCGGCTCGTCGCCGCCGTAGAGGGAGACGAACGCCGTGTCGAGCCCGCGGAACACCTTCAGCGTCGACCACAGCAGCACGCCGAGCCCGAGCAGGCTCGCGCCGGTCCGGCCGCCGGCGGAGGAGACGGCGGCGACGACCGCCTCCTCGCCGGCCGGCGTGAGGAACTCGCCCGTCGACGCGACCAGCTCCGCGGCGATAGTCTCGCCGAAGACGGCGGTGGCGACGACGACGAGCAGCAGGAGCGCGGGGACGAGCGAGACGAACGCGTAGTAGGCGATGGCGGCCGCGAGGAACGTCACCTGCCGGTCGATCGCGAGGTCGGCGACGCGCCGAGCCGTGCCGAACGCGGTGCGCGAGTGTCGAGACACGTCCGGCGTTTCGGTCGACCGCGACAAAAGCAGGGGGGTGCCGACCGCGGGAAGCGGCCGCGGTCGCCCGGAACGGCGCCGTCAGTCCGCGTCGTCGCCGAGGACCGCCTCGCGCATCTCGGGGATCGAGGCCGTGCTCTTGACGGCGGTGCCGCGGTAGTGCGCGCGGCTCGCCTCGTGGCCGGCGCCGCGGAGGCGCTCGACGAACTCCTCCATGCCGATCGCGGGCTCGCCCCACTCCTTGTACAGCCGGTGCTGGTCGTAGTGCGTGGGGGTGTCGAGCTCGCGCGCGACGGTGCCGAGCAGCTTGCGCGCGCGCTTCGCCTCGCCCATGTCGTCCGTCACCTCGCGGCGGACGGCGCGCGCGAAGTCGGCGTCGGCGACCGGCCCGAGCCAGATCGGGCCCGCCGTGAGGACGCGGTCGCTCCCGCACTCCGGGCAGGCGTCGACCGGGTCGGCGATGTGTCCCGGCGTCGCCTCCCGCCAGAGGCAGTCCTCGCAGTGGTCGACGTGCCCCACGCCGTCGAGGCAGTCGTCGGCCGCGCGGGCGCCCGACTCCAGTTCGAGGTAGGTCCGCGCGTAGTGCCGCGAGACGTGCGAGAGGATCGGCGTCGCCGCCTTGTCGTAGCGGGCGGCGGTTCGCACCAGCGCGGAGATCAGCGTCCGGAGCCCCATCTCCGGGTGGTAGTCGGTGTTGCGCGGGACCGCGCCGTACTTTCTGATTCCGCTGTTGAGGTGGGCGCCGCAGAGCGGTGCGGTGTCGGTGGCGGTGACGCAGACCAGGTTGCGGCCGTTGGCGAACGCCGCGTCCGCGAAGGGGATCGGCGTGCCGTACGGGTCGAGGTCGACGACGTCGAACGGGCCCTCGTCGTACAGGAGGGCGTTGACGTCGCGGTGGACCGCCTCGCCGTCGAGGCCGTTGGCGTCGAGGTTGGCGGCGGCGAGCTCGACCGCGTCCGCGTCGACGTCGGCGCAGGTAACCTGATACCCCTCGGCGGCGGCGCGGACGCCCCGGATCCCCGAGGCGGCCATCGCGTCGAGGTACGAGGCCGCGCGCGGCTCGCGGTCGCGGTAGGCGCGCAGCGTCGCGATCGTCACGTCGCGGTTCAGCTCCTGGGTCGGGTTGAAGAAGACGCCGCCGCCGGTGCCCTCGCTGGCGCCGTCGCGGGCCTCCGGGACGGAGACGGTGAGTCCGCCCTCTTCGATGTCCATACGCTCGGTTCGGTCATCCGGGCTAAAAGGGCCGCGCTCCGGGGGCGGCGAGCCGCGGGAGCGTCGGACGCGGCGGTCGGCGGCGACAATGAGAGGCTTTTACGCCGTGGGCGCGGAACTGAAACGTATGAACGGAGACGCCACGCGAAGACAGTCCGGCGCAGTCGACGACGACACGGAGGGACGAGGATGGTGAGTCCGGCGCGGGTGGACGCGATAACCGACATCGCGTACGGCGCGCTGATCGTCCTGTCGATCGTGCTCATCGCGACGCTGCCGGTGTTCAACGTCGCCATCGCGTTCGGGATCGGGGTGTTCGCCTCGTACGTGATCCACGTCGTCTGGAAGATGGCCCGGTTCGACCCGGACTGGATGACCCGCGAGGTCGCGGACCAGGTCGGCAAGCAGGTCGAGGAGAGCGTCGGCGAGACCGTCGACAAGGAGGTCGAGAAGACCGTCGGGGAGACCGTCAACAAGGAGGTCGAGAAGACGGTCGGCGAGACGGTGAGCAAGGAAGTGGAGAAGACCGTCGAGGAGACCGTCGGCGAGAAGGTCGAGGAGACGGTGAGCAAGGAGGTCGAGAAGAGCGTCGGCGAGACCGTCAACAAGGAGGTCAGCGAGGTGGCCGACGACGTCAGCGACACCGTCAGCGAGGAGGTCACGGGGAAAGTCGAGGAGACCGTGGGCGAGACGGTCGAGCAGACGGTGGGCGAGAAGGTGGAGGAGACCGTCGAGAAGACGGTCGAGGAGAAGGTCGGCGAGACGGTGGAGGAGAAAGTGGGCGAGACCGTGGAAGAGAAGGTCGGCGAAACGGTCGAAGAGAAGGTCGGCGAAACGGTCGAGGAGACCGTCGAAGAGACGGTAGGCGAGACCGTCGAGGAGACGGTCGAAGAGACAGTCGAGAAGACCGTCGAGGAGACAGTGGGCGAAAAAGTGGAAGAGACGGTCGAGAAGACCGTGGAGGAGACGGTCGGCGAGAAGGTGGAGGAGACCGTCGAGAAGACCGTCGAAGAGACGGTCGGCGACGGGGACGACGACGAGGACGACGAGGACGACGAGCGGTCGAGCGGGTCGTAGGTAAATCCGTTTTTAATCCGGATCGGATCAGATCGGACGCCCGAGGGGCGTTCCTCCGCCATCACATGCCCGTACATCCAAGCAGCGCAGTGCCGCGCTCGTGAGAAGACAGCCCGGTCTCACGGTTCGTGGTGAACTGGTGGTCCACGTCGGTAGGCCGGGACGGTAGTAGCGGATTCCCATACTTTCATACGAGTAACGAGAGTCCCCAGATCCATGTCAGTCCAGCAGATTACTAAGAAGGATATCGCGGGCTGGGATTCTCTCCAGGATATCGCCGACTCCTTCGAGAAACGCGGTCTGAAGCCGCGTCCGAAGCTCGGAGCAGACAACGAGCTTGTCCTTCAGCTCGCCGACGACGAGTTCGTCGTGTTGGTCAAGGCGGGTCCCGGTGAGACGGCGACCGATTTCAAGCCGGACAACCGCTCTCGGCACACGAACCTCGTGGCCACGAACGACTTCGAGGAGTTCACCTTCCTCACGCGGATGCGGAGCTGGGAAGGACAGCAGCACGGGCGCATCAAACACCAGAAGATCTCGTTCACCAAAGCGCAGTTCACGAGCGAGAGCGGCGAGAAGAACACCGTTCTGAAGAAGCTCAATTCTATCGAGTACGGCTCCTCCGCCGCGATCTACGACACGCTGTACGACACCCAGCAGGTCGTCAAAGAGTTCTACGAGGAGTTCGAGGAGCTCCGGACGAACCTCGTTCAGGAGGTGTCCGGGATCCCGGACGACCGCGGCGACGCGAAGCAGCGGTACGTTCAGGTCATCCTCGACCGGATGATCTTCCTGTATTTCATTCAGGAGAAGCGCCTGCTGGACCGGAATCCGAACTACCTCCACGAGCAGCCCGGCGACGTCGTCGACGACGGCGAGGACCGGTACGAGAACTTCTACCGGCCGCTGTTCTTCGACTACCTCGCGGAGGACAAGCAGAATCCCGACTTCGGGAGCCTCCCGTACCTGAACGGCGGGCTGTTCGCGAAGAACCCCGTCGAGGAGGAGTTCCCGGACGCGAAGCTCGGGGCGTCCGCCGAGGAGACGAACGAGCTGTTCGACGACATCCTAGATTTCCTGTCGGACTGGAACTGGAACGTCGACGAGCGGCTCGACATCGTCGACCCGAAGAACCTCTCGCCCGCGATCTTGGGTCACATCTTCGAGCAGACGGTGAACCAGAAGGAGATGGGCGCGTACTACACGCCCGAGGAGATCACCGGCTTCATGTCTCGCCGGACGATCCATCCGTACCTTCTCGATCAGCTCAACGATGCCGTCGACGCCGAGTACGACGAGATCGACGACGTGTTCGGGTTCCCCGAGGTCGAAGCCGGCGATGGCGAGGCGGCGGTCGCTGACGGCGGGACGATGACGCAGCAGGCGGCCACCGAGAACGTGGAGACGAAGCACGTGGAGACGCTGTACCACGACATCCTGAAGGAGGCGCACGTCCTCGACCCCGCGGTCGGGAGCGGCGCGTTCCTGCTCGCCGCGCAGGACGTGTTGGTGGACATCTACATCCAGTGTATCGAGTACTTCCAGCAGCTCGAAGCGGAGGGGAAAGGCTGGGAGTTAGACTCAGATACTCGCGATGAACTGGAAGAAATTAATAAGGGCCAAGCTGGGGCACCGCTGTACGCGAAACGTACGGCTATTCTGAATAATCTTTATGGAGTGGATATCGATGACGGTGCAGTCGAGATTTGTAAACTTCGTCTTTGGCTATCGATGGTCGCAAACATTCAGGATGAGCCGAGTGAGGTTGAGCCGCTACCAAATATCGACTTCAACATCCGATCGGGCGACTCTCTTATCGGCTTTGAGAGTACAGAGGTCGCTGTTGACGGTCAAAAACTTCTCATCACCGAGCTACTGAAGGAAGATCTCGAAGAGTACCGAGAGAGCATCGAGACTTACAGAAATGCTGAAAAGGATATTTCTCACCTCAGGGGGGAGCTTGAAAACCTCCATGATGAGATGCAGGCTCAGTTGAACGAATGGTTCGCTGACCTGCCGGATACCAAAGTAGAAGATGATATTTCCAAACCAGAGGAGCTTCGGGAAATTATCTCAGCTTCAAACAGATCCGTCAAGCTCAAGCTCAAATTCTCCGATCAAATCAACGACGATCTCGATCAGAAATTAAACGATTTGGGCTTCCGCACGTGGAAAAAGGCGGCAAATCTGGAGGTGGGCAACCGCGATGCTATGGCCGGAAAACCCGAAGAGATATTCGAGATTGTACCTGCGGATCAGCTGGCTCGCTCCTTCGTGGAGCGGGGTCTACTTAAAGAAGACATCGACCAGATCGATCCGTTCCACTGGGTAATGGAATTCCCGGACGCGTATGACGCAATTGGGGATAATGACAGGGGCGACGCGTCTGACGGGTTTGATGTTGTTCTTGAGAATCCGCCGTATGTCCGCATCGAAAGCGTAGATGAACTCCAGCGAGATATCTACAAAGACCTACACGACACCGCTACTGGTCGGTGTGATCTCTACGTTCCCTTCATCGAACGCTCGTTTGAACTACTGACTCAGGAGGGACACTCCAGCTTCATCACCTCAAACCAGTTCATGAATACGGAATATGGAGAGTCGCTCCGAGAGACCCTTCCTCAGAAATATGGACTTGAGCAAATCTACGACTTCACCGGTTATTCTCCATTCGATGAGGTCACAATCTACAGCACGATCCTGTTCGGCAGCCGCCATGTAGGCACAGATATAAACTGTGTCTCAATTCGGTCCCAGGAGGCTGTCGAAGAGGTTGTGTCTACATCCTTCAATTGGGACGAACGAGATGACATCGTGGAGTTCACCCTTCCCGTGGACACGCTTGGAAGCGATCGTTGGCTGATCCTGACAGAAAACGAGCGAGCCGCGCGTGAGAAAATTTTAGATAGAAGTGACACGACGCTGGGCGACGAGGAACTCTTTACAGTCGGTAGCCCACTAAAATCTGGACAAAACACCACACTACAGGCGGACATCGTATCTGAGGAACCAGAAGGCTACACAATTGAAAACAGCAGAATCAGCGGCACAGTAAACCCCGGTATTTGGAAACGGATAATCACTCCAGATTATGTGAATCGGTGGAACGTTTCAACCCCCAAGGAGGTAACCTTCTTCCCTTATAATTCGGTGAACGAAGAGTACGAATTAATTAACGAGGATACTTTTGAATCAGAATATCCCACGTCCTACGAATTGCTGAAAGAATATAAGGAGAAACTCCTCGGGCGAAAGGACTCTCGACGGACTTGGAAGCAACTTGGTAGACCGTGGTACTCATTAGCCCGAATTGGAAGTCCCGCTTACTTTGAGGAAACAAAGGTGGTGACGGATATTGTGGTGAACGAGCCTCATTTTTGTATCGACACGAATGGTTACCTCTTCTCTACAGGATTTATTCACGGTATTACACCCCAGAAGACAGACCCTTACTACTTGACTGGACTATTAAATACCCAGTCAATTTTCTCGTATCTTAAGCCAATCTGTCCTCCAAAAAACAGCGGTTACATGAAAATGGAAGTGGAACAATTGAAGGCTGCTCCCGTCTATCTTCCAGAAATTCAAGAGGCGCTCTGCGCCGATCTCAGGAGAGTGCTGGACAAGCACGAAGGTGAATACGAGGAATTAGCCCGGTCGATTAGGACTCAGGGGATCGAAAGGTTAGGGAGTTTCTCAGAGGAGACTAACACGGTAGCAGCTAATATGCTACGGGTAGTGTCAAAGAAGATTATCGAAGAGTATGAATCACTCTCAGATGATGATATTAGACAACTAGAGATCCTAAACAACCAGCTCGCAGCAGCAATCTTCGGGTTGGACGAGGAAGAGCAAGACGCTCTCTCTCGAATCTAACGAAATGAAGCCTGACTAACTCCCTACTACACCCCAACAGATCAACCGGGCGCAAACTTCACTCTCACCTACAAGCGTATCTTGAAACTCAGTTGAAACCTCAACGTTCTCTTCTAAGAAATCCTCCAATACTTGTAGGAATTCGACAGGTGGCCAGTCTGGGAACGAGTCGTACTGGTCCTCGTATCGGAATGTATTTCGGAGAATACGATCCTCATCAGTATTGGCTAACTTCACATCTTGAAGCCGTTCACTGAGATTCTCGGCCCACTCGTCAAGCGTATCATACTCGTCAGTCGGGACCGACTTCTCCCCGTGATTCGGTCGTAGGTAGTGTGCGATAAAGTCCAGAATCGTCTCCTGCTCCTTCGAGAACGAATCCCCCTGTTTGAACGCGCCCTCCACCTGCCCTTCCCGAATCGCCTCCAACCGCTCGTCGAGGACCTCCTGAATTTCCTCTCGGTTGGACAGGACGTTGTCAGCGTCGCCCGTGATCGGTTCACCCCTCACCCCGGGATCGATTTTGAGCGTGCCGACGGGGCGCTCCTTCACCTCGTCCGCGAACGGCTTATAGTAGAACGCCCGCCGAACGCGACCCAAGGGCGGGTCGCGGTCCTCGTCGTCGAACCAGAGGTGCGCGAGCCCGAACACGCCCGGACGCGGCCCGGACTCGTGGTCGGTGACGTTCGTGTACAGGCGCTCGCGCTCCGCGGGCGACTCCTCGAAGTAGTCCGCGGCGTACTCGAAGTCGTCCTCGGAGAGGCCGAACTCCTCGTTCAGCTCTTTCTTGAGCAGGAACCGCTCGTAGGCGGCGTGTTCGTTGCTCCCCGCGTTGCGGAGGAGCGGGTTCTTGCTCGTGTCGTCGAGCTCGTTCACGTCGTCGACCTCCCGCGACTTCTGGAGCGAGTCCTCGATCTCGTCCACCTGGAGCTCGCCGATCGTCTTCTCCGTCTCCACGCCGGTCTGTTCGAGGATCTGGTCCTCGTTCGGGTCGAGGATGTTGTTCTCCTTGCCGACGATCAGCGCGATGTCGTTGATCTTCGCCTGAAGCCGTTTCAGCAGCTTGATCGCCGCCTCGATGTCGCCGTCGGGGTAGAAGTTGTGGACGTACTTCTCGGCGGTACTCCCGATCCGGTCGATACGCCCCACGCGCTGAACGATCCGCATCGGGTTCCACGGCAGGTCGAACGAGATCTGGACCGACACGTCCTGAAGGTTGACCCCCTCCGAGAGCGTGTCGGTCGCGATGACGTACTGGAGTTCGTCCTCGCCGGACTCGGCGAGCGTCTGCTGGTACCCCGACGCCTCCGGTGCGAACCGCTGGATAACGTCCTGCTTGTTGTCGTCGCCGCCCTTGACGACCGCGCTGTTCGCCTCCGTGAGCGGCGAGTCGGGGTCGTCGAGCAGCGTCCGATGGACGTAGTCCGCGGTCGCGCGGTACTGCGTGAAGACGAGGACCTTCTCGTCGTCGTAGCCGTTGAGAACGTCCGTGAGCCGCTCGACCTTCGGATCGCGGAACTCCCGAAGCGAGAACACCGCCTCGTAGAACTCCCGGGTCGCTCCGTCGACGTCGCTCAGGTCACTTCGCGGGTAGAGGATCGGGTTCAACTCCTCCTCCGGAACGTCCGGAAGAACGCCGGCGTTGTGATCGTGAAGCCACTGTCTCGTCGCAACGGCCTGGTCGCTCACGTCGCCGGAGTCCTGTGCGATGTCGCCGATGAACTGCGACAGGAAGTACGCGAGCAGCGTCAGGTCCTCTCGGATGTACGCCTTCACCTCGCCGATCGTCGCGTCCGCCAGTTCGTCCGGAGTGTCGGTCTCCGTGTCCTCGTCCGCGCGAACCACGGTCGTGTCGAAGCCGAACTCTTCGAGCGTCTGTTCGAGGTCCTCGGCGGCGTCGCCTCCTTCCACGAAGTCGTCAAGCGTCTCTGCCTGCTCGTCGTCCTGCGCTGCGCGCAACAGGTCGATCTTCTTCTCCTCGGGGAGTCCGTCGAGGAGCCCGAGCAGCCGACGCTCGCTCTGGTGGAGCGTCTGGATCGACTGAACGAACGCGTACGTCGACGACTCCAGCCGCTTGAGCAGGTTCAGCTTGTACAGCGCCTTCAGCGTCCCGCCCGCCTTCGGGTTCTTCACCGTGATGTGCGGGAGGTGGAGCGCGTCCATCACGTCCGGCAACATCCGGTACACCGGCTGGTACGCCGGCGGGAGCGAGTACTGCTCCTTGTTGAGCGTCGGCGGCTTGAAGCTCATCTCGAAGTCCTCCTCGTCTTGGATCTGGTCTTTGACGTGTTTCCGCGTCCGAAGCACCATCACCTCGTTCAGGATCTTCGAGATCTCCTCGGAGTGGCGCTGAAGCTGCTCGGTGATGCTCTGTAGCTTTTCGTCACTGGTCTCCTCTTTTCCGGCAGCGATCTTCTTTCGCGTCTCGGAGAGTTCGATATACTCTTCGAACGCACCGAAGTCCAGCGACGCCTTGTTCCGTAGTTCCTCGGAACTGGTGAACAGACTGATGAGGTTCTCCAAGTCGGTCGCGGAGTTGTTGATCGGCGTCGCAGTCAGCATTATCATCGTCTTCCCGCGGAGTTCACGAAGGTTCGCATGTCGGCGAGTTCCCTTGTAATCGTCATCGTGGTCCGGGGTCGGTTTCCATTTGCCGTGATTCCGGAACCGATGGGCTTCGTCGATGAGCACCACGTCGAAGGCATCTCTGAGATTCTGTACCTCTTCGTACGCGAGGTTCTGGAACTTGCTGATGCTCATCACATCAAGGTGAGTTCCATCCACTTCGAGACCGAAGTACGGGTTCCCGTCTTCGTCGGTGTCGTCCTGAAGTAGGTCTTCCCACTGTTCGGTAAGGTTCGCCGGCACGATCAGCAGACAGCGATCGCCGCGTTGGCGGTAGTCGTGGAGGAGCTCACCGCCGATGAACGATTTCCCGAGACCGACCGAGTCGGAGATGATACACCCGTTGAACTGGGAGAGCTTCTCTTTCGCGCTCTCGTATCCGAGCGTCTGGAAGTAGTACAGCGGACTGTCGCGGATGTTGACGTTCCCGCTGAGTTCGTCGTACGCGAGGAGCTTGTACAGCTCGAACGGTTCGATGTACGTTCCTAAGCCGTCAGGCGTCTCGTCGTCGTCGGGCTCGTCTTCCTGCTGTTCTTGCCAGTCTTGGAACTTGTCGCTGTTCTCGATGATCCGGATGATCTCCTCGCTGAAGTCCTCGGCGTTCGCCCACTGGTTGTCGTACCAGTTTTCGAACGCTTCCGCCTCGCGTCTGTCCTGGCTCGTGAGGTTCAGTTCGATGTTGTTCCGGTGCCCGCTGGCGGTGAAGTTCGACGACCCGACGACAGTGGCACACGGACGCGTGTCTGTATCATCATCAATCTCCCAGTCGTCATCGTCGCGTGGCGCTCTGAACGAGGCTCCTTTCGCGTGGAAGTATCCGTTTTCTGGATTTCGCACGCGGACGCTAACTTTGTCTTCCGCTATGAAATCTCGCAGGCGGTCCAACCGGTCCAACTGCGCGTTGTTCAGCTCCTCGATACTCTGTTCGACCTCGTCTTTGAGATCATCGCGCAGGTTCTGTCCCTCTCCGATTTCGTCTGCGGTACTCCGGTTCGTCTGCCGACCCATCAGGATACGAATCGGAGCGTGACCGAGCTCATTGGGGTCAGCAAGCTGTTCGAGATCTTCGCGGTACAGATTAAATCCGGAGAGATAGAAATAGCCGGTTGCGATACGCGCTTCTTCAGTTTGCGGAATTATCTTTTTGTAGACGTCCTCGACCGTCCTATCGGTATTGTCGACGAGCGGAGGGAGAGAGATCATTTAGTAACAGAATCAAACGGAGGCAACTTAGTGTTTAGCAGACCCGAACGCTGTTGGGTTGGCGGAAGAAGTCTTCCGAGTCGGAGACCTGCCCGATGGTGCCATCCAGATCCGCCGTCGACGACGAGATCGCGGGCTTCCGCGACAACGCCACCAAGACGAACTCGCTCGTCGACCGCCTGAAGGCGATCACGCTGCCCGACCCCGACGACGTCGCCGACGACCTCGACCGCTACGTCGAGACGAAGGCGCGCGCCGACGAACTCGACGCGAAGATCGCAGAGACCGACCGACTCATCGACGAGATCGTCTACGACCTCTACGACCTGACCGAGGAGGAGATCGAGATCGTCGAGGCGGCGGTGGCGGAGTAGTCGTCGACGCGACCGAGCGGAGCGAGGTCGCGCTTTTATAAGTGACCGGCGTTGCCGCAGTGAACTCCTCCAAAGCCCCAGTCGCTCGCTTATGAATAGTTGACCACAGATCGGCGGTGAACCTCCAAAGCCCCAGTCGCGAGCGCGACGTACGCTCGCTGCGCGCTTTACTCGGTCGCTCACTGCGTTCGCTCCCTCGTTCCAGTGCTTGCGTCGCCTACGTCGCGCTCGCGACTGCCCCTTTGAGTCCCACCCCGCACCGCACAGCACCGCAGCCTCACGCCTCCCCAGCCTCGTCGGTGGTCCTCCGCTTCGCTCCGGACCACCGACTCCCTCGCGCGGTGCTGTCTCGCGGCCGCCGAGGGCGGCCGCTCGCAGGCACGCGCCACCGTGATAGCTGGCGCTCATTGATTCGTCCGTACTGAGCGATGGGATCGGTCGAACGCGACCGAGCGGAGCGAGGTCGCGCTTTTTGGTCGAGCTTTTTCCGTGAGCGGTCGCCGTCTGAGCTACCCGCCTGACTGGGGTCCCCAAATAGCCTATTTCAAAATAGCCTACTTCAAGATAGCCTATTTTAAAATAGCCTATTCGGAAGTATTATTTTTCGCCCCGATGGAGGAGGGGTATGGACCGCTTCGTGAATCGGGACGACGAACTCGCTCGGCTCCGCGACTGCTACGAGTCCGACGACGCAGAGATGGCCGTGGTGTTCGGCCGGCGACGCCTCGGGAAGACGCAGCTCGTCCAGCACTCGCTGTCCGATCGTGACGACGCGGTGGTCTATCAGGCCACGGAGACCACCGCTCAGGTACAGCTCGACGAGTTCGTCGACGTCGCCGCCGAAACCTTCCCCGGAATCACGCGGATCAAACAGAACTGGGAAGCGCTGCTCGGGTATCTGGGCGATCAGGACGGCATCGTCGTCCTCGACGAATTCCCCTACCTCATCGACGCCGACGAGAGCCTCCCCTCGGTAATTCAGCGACTCTGGGACCAACGGCTCCAGGACACCTCGGGAACGCTCGTGCTGGTCGGGTCGTCGATCAGTATGATGGAAGAAGCGACGCTTCTCGGGAGTAGTCCCCTGTACGGCCGATTCACGGAACGGCTCGATCTCCGGCCCCTCGATTTCGCTGCCGCACAGGCGTTCGTTCCGGACGCGTGTTCGCCCGAAGAGCGGATTTTCACGTGGGGGATCTTCGGCGGCGTTCCGTACTATCTCGACGGCGTCGATCTCGGACGGGACCTCGGAACGGTTCTCACCGAGGAGCTCCTCTCCCAGAAGGGATACCTACATAACGAACCGGAGTACGTGCTCCGCACCGAACTCACGGACCCGAACCGATACTTCGCGATCCTCACCGCCATCGCCGCGGGAAAGACGACGTCGAACGAGATCGCGCAAGCGATTGGAATCGACGGGAAGCAGATATCGACGTACACACAGAAGTTGGAACGGCTGCGGCTCATCGAGCGCGAGGTACCGATCACCGAAGAGAAGGCGAAGTCACGCCGCGGACGCTATCGAATCCTCGATCCGCTGTTTCGGTTCTGGTTCCGCTTCGTTTACGGCAAGGAAGATCGATACGAACGCCTCGGGGCGGACGCCTACGACGCGGTCATCGAACCCGAACTCCCGGACTTCGTGAGCCACGAGTTCGAGCGGCTCTGCCGCGACGCACTTCCGGAGCTCTACCCGGACGAAACGTTCCTCGACATCGGCCGCTGGTGGTACAAGGAACACGAGGTCGACGTCGTCGGATTCACCACGGACGGAACGATGGTCGCCGGGGAGTGTAAGTTCACGAACGCACCGCTCGATTACGGAGCGCTCTCCTCGCTCGAAGACCACGCCGCCGAGATCCGCTGGACGCCGAACAGCGGTGAGAGGGACACCACGTACGCGTTATTCACTCGAAACGGTGCGACACGATCCGTTCAGGAAGCCGTGTCCGAGCGCGACGACGTACGGCTGTTCGACCTCGAAGACGTCGCGAAACACGCGTAGAGAGCAATCAACGGCCAGAGTGGGGGATAGCCGGTACTCGAAATAAAACTAGCTTCGGGGTCAGCCAATCCGTACCAATAAAAGGGCGTAAGAACCCCGAGAACGCCCGCTGGCGTTCAAGCCGTTCTCACTCGTTGCCGAACATCTGGCGCATCATCGGATGCATCTCCATCAGCTGCTCTTCGGCGATCTCCTCGTACAGCTTGTACGTGATAGAGACCGCCAGCAGCAGCCCGGTGCCGGAGACCTGTCCGATGGTGCCGAGCAGGTTCGCCATCACGGCGAGGAACCCGACGAGGGCGCCCCCGATGACGGTCACCTGCGGGATGTACCGCTCCATCACCTTCTCGACGACCTGCGGGTTCCGGCGGAACCCGGGGATCTGCATCCCGGAGTTCTGGATCTGTTTCGCGGTCGCCTCCGGCCCCATGCCGGTGGTCTCGACCCAGAAGATCGCGAAGATGGCGCCGCCCACGATCATGAACGTGAGGTCGACGGCGAGCCGGACCGCGATCATCCACGGTTCGACCGACGCCGGGATCTCCCCGAGGAACCACATCCACTGGCTGCGGCTCTGGATGGGGTTCAGGTAGTAGAACAGCCCGGAGATGGGCTGGCCCTGCGCGCTGTACTCGCCCAGGAACGCCGGCATCCCCGCCCACTGCGAGGAGAGGATCTGGCCGAGGAACTGGATGTTCGCCTGCAGCGCGCGAACGAGGATCATCGGCAGGACGGAGGCGTAGATCAGCTTCACCGGGAAGCGGCCGCGGGCGCCCTTCACGCGGGCGTGCGACAGCGGGATCTCGACGCGGACCGACTCCGCGTACACGACGATCCCGAAGATGAACACGGTGGTGAAAAGCGCCAGAATGCTGCCCGGATCGAACAGCAGGTTCTGGAGCCCCTCCGTCGTGAACGGCGACAGCGAGGCCGGCACGTCGCCGACGATGACGCCGTACCAGCTCGCGAAGAAGCCGGGGGGACCGAGGGCGGAGAAGCTGAAGAAGCCGCCGACGATCTGCTGGCTCACCGACGCGATGATGAACAGCCCGACGCCGGAACCGACGCCCCACTTGCTCACGATCTCGTCCATGAACAGGATGAGGATGCCGCCGACGAAGATCTGCGCGAAGATCAGCACCTGCACGCCGAACGTGCCGATGCCGAGCGCGTCACCGACGGCGGCGTCGGCCGGAAGGAAGCTCCCGGTGAACACCATCGGCGCCGCCGTCAGTGCCGAGACGATGATCACCAGCAGCTTCTGGAGGCCCTGGTAGAGGACCTGGTCACGCGGGTCGTTCTCCGTGTCGAGCCCGAGGAGGTTCGCACCGCCCAACAGCTGGAGGACGATGGACGCCGTGACGATCGGTCCGATACCGACCTGTAACAGCGACCCGGACGAGCCGGCGAGCACCGACCGGAACTGCCCGAAGAAGTCCGACCCCTGTCCGACCGCCAACCCGAACGGGTTGATGTTGGTCAGGAAGAAGTAGACGATCAGGACTCCGGCCGTCCACGTGAGCTTCCGTTTGAACGGGACGTGTCCCGCGGGCCGCTCCACGACGGGCATCCGCGAGAGCACCGGTTCGGCGGCCTCCTTCCAGCTCATGTTACGCCTCGTCGTTCTCGTCGTCGGAAGTGTTTTCCGGTTCGTCAGCGGGCTCTTCGGCGCGCTCGGAGAGCGTCGCCTCGCCGCCGGCCTCCTCGATGAGCTCGACCGCACCGGCCGTGAACGCGTCGGCCGTGACGTGAAGCTCGCTCCGGACCTGCCCGCCGCCGAGCACCTTCACGACGTCCGCCTCGTGACCGTCCTCGACGACGTCGCGCGCGTCGAAGACGTACGCGTCGCCGTCCTCCTCGGCGAGGCCGTCCGCGGCGTACAGCGCCGCGTCCTCGTCGAGCTTCTGGACCTTCACTTCGAGGACCTCCGTCTGAGCGTCCTCGGGGCGCTTGAACCCGTGCTTGCCGAGCGGGCCGTAGTTGTGGTACTCGTGTTTCGCGCGGCCGGCCGCGCCGCGGCCGCCGCGGTGTCCGGCGCCGCGCCGGTTCTTGTGCGTGCCGCCGCCGTGCGTCCGAGAGCCGCGCTGTCGTCGTTTCTTGCTCGTCATCGCATCGCCTCCAGGAGACTGTCGATCTCCTCGGTGGTGTGTTTCCCGAGCTCGCCGCCCTCGATCACGGGGTGTTTAATGCCCTCGTGACCGCCGCGGGGCGCGTGGAGCCGCAGCGTCGGCGAGAGGCCCTGCTCGCGCAGGGTCGTCTCCTCGTCGACGAGCGCCTCGGCCAGCGCCTCCAGGTCGGCGTAGTCGGTGTTGTCGTCGATCCACTCGTCGTCGACGTCGGCCGAGCCCTCGACGGGCTCGCCGCGCCGCGCGATCGTCCGCGCGACGGCCTCGACGCTCGGTTCCCCGAACGCGACGACGTCGTTGACCTTCGTGATCATGCCGCGGTACGAGTCCGTCTCGGGGACGAACGTCGCGTGGTTGACGCGCCCGATGTTCAGCATGTCGAGCGTGTCCTCGACGCCGGACCCGAGGTTGACCTCGCCGCGGAGTTGAACGAGCGCCTGCATCACTCGCTCACCTCGTCGTAGTGGACCTCACGCGCGTGCTGGGGGGTGCGGGACTGCGCCGCGTTCTCCAGAGCGTTGAACGTCGCCTTCGCGAGGTTCACCGTGGTGCGCGTGTTGCCGTCGGAGTTCGTCCAGGCGTCCTCGACGCCGGCGAGCTCCAAGATGTTGCGGACCGTCTCCGCGGCCGCGAGGCCCAGCCCCTGCGGGGCGGGCTTGACCTCGACCGTGACGGAGCCGGCCTTCCCCGTCGCCGTGCGAGTCAGGGAGTTGGTGCCGCCGGGCTGGTCCTCCCAGGAGCCGGAGCCGCGGTCGACCGAGATGATGTTCAGCTTCGCGACGTCGATCGCCTTCTGGATCGCGCCGCCGACCTGGTCGTCGCGGGCCTGCGCGTAGCCGAGGTAGCCGTCGCGGTTGCCCACGGCGACCACGCAGCGGAACTTCACGCGGCGGCCGGAGTCGGTCATGCGCTGGACCATGTTGATGTCCAGCACCTCGTCTTCGAGCCCCGGGAGGAGCTGGTCGACGATCTCCGCCTCCTTCAGCGGGAGGCCGGAGTTGAGCGCCTGTTCCATCGACGAGATCTCCCCGTCTTGTACCTTGCGGCCGAGTCGCGTCCGCGGCTCCCAGCCGTCGTTGTGTCTACTCATGGTCCTCCTGGATTGTCTCGAGCACGGAATCGAAGTGCTCGGGTAGCTCGCTGGCGTCGAACGAACCGCTGTACAGCGGCTCGTCGAGCTGCTCGGCGTAGTCGGCGATGTGCTCGCCGCGCGTGCGCGACCAGTCGGCCAGCACGTCGTCGTTGTGCGGGATCTCGAGGCCCGCGTCGATCGCTCCTTCCTGTACCGCGAACGTCTTGTTGCCGGGCGTCGCCGTGTTGAGCCCGATGTCGAGGACGGCCTCGTCGAGGCCGGCGTCGACGGCGCGGGCGCCCGCGAGGAAGCCGGTGAGGTACGCGCTGGGGAGGTTGCCCGTGGGGGCGTCCCAGCCGTACTCGCCGAGCTCCTCGCTGGAGGCGGCCGCGTGGGTCTCGTCGCCGTCCGGTCCGGGGGTCACCAGCTGCGCCCTGACGTGAGCGTTGCTCACCCGAGCGACCAGGCGAGGCTTGCCCGATTTCAGCAGGCGCAACCTCTGATGGTAATCCGTCCGGACCTCGCGGCGGCGCCGCATCGGCACCTTGTATCGTGGTCCTGTCGCCATTAGTCCGTCACCTCGTAACCGTACTGCGTCCGAATGTACGCCTCGAGACGGGCGACGTCCTCGAAGTCGCCGCCGCTCGCCTTGTTGTACAGCGTGCGGTACTCGGAGGCGTCGAGCACGTCTTCCTCGTCGCGAAGCTCCTTCAGGCGCGCCCGCTGCGCGCGGATGCGCGCCTTCCAGTCGTCTTTCGTGTCCTGTCGCGCGCCGGAGCGACCCTTGCGGGAGCCGGCGCCGGACTGGTGCCCGTACGAGCGCTTGTCGGCGCGCTCGCGGGCGCGACCGCGCGAGTTCGTCTTCTCGTCTTTCGCGCGGATCGTCCCCTGTTCGATGAGTTCGCGGACGTCCTCGCGGGTGATCGCGTCTTCGATCTCCTCCTGTGCGTCGGGGTCGAGCCAGACGCGGCCCTTGCCGACGTCCAGCTCGTCCGCTGCGAGCCGTTTCTGCGCCTTCAGATCACTCATCGTTGACCTCCACCTCGACGTAGGTCGGGTTCAGCACGCGAATGCCGCGCTCCTCCGCCTCGTCTTCGATCAGTTCGCGCTTGCGACCGCCGACCTTCGAGGCGATACGCACCGCCTGCGTGTCGCCGTCGACGCCCTCGAGGTCGTCCGTGTTGTGCACGCGGACCTCCTCGAAGCCGCTCGGGTGCAGGTCGCGCGACGCCTTGGGCGAGCGGAAGCCGGCCTCGACGACCGGCCCCTTCGATTTCATGCGGCGGCGCTGCTTGGAGAGCCCGCCCCGCGGCTTGCGCCACGACGTCGGGATCCGCTTTTTCTTGTGGTAGTCCTGCCGGTTGAACTGCGGTTTCCCCTCGCGGTGCTTCTGTGCGAGCGCGCGAGCGGTCTCGTCGTCCAGCTCCGGCGTCTTGTCGGCGTGGCCGCGGGGACGAAGCTCCGTCTCGACCTCCTCGTCGGATTCGGCCTCGTCGGCCTCCTCCTCGTCGGTCTCGTCTTCGATCTCCGCGTCCGCCTCCTCGTCGACCTCCAGTCCGCCGACGTCGGCCTTGATACGCGCGGCGAGCGCGTTGCCGACGCCCTCGACCTCGGAGAGCTCCGACTGGGAGGCGGCCTTCACGTCCTCGACCGTCTCGTAGCCGGCCTCGCGAAGCGCGTCCGCCTTCGAGGGACCGACGCCGCTGATGTCTTCCAGTTCGTCTGCCATTGGTTAGGCACCTCCGGTGGGCTTCTCGACGATGTACACGCCGTCCTGGAAGACGCGCGTGTCCTTGTCGGTCACCTTCGTCAGCTGTTCGATGTCGGCGGCGGTCTGCCCGACGGCCTCCTTGTCGGAGCCCGAGAGCGTGACCGTCTCGCCGTCGACCTGTACGTCCGTGTCTCCGCGGATCGGGGTGCGCCGCGCGGCGCTCTCCCCGAGGAAGTTCTCGATGACGACCTCGTCGCCCTCCACGTTCACCTGCATCGGGAAGTGGGCGTAGTACACTTCCATCGTGTACTCCCACCCGTCGGTGACGCCGTGGATCATGTTGGCGACGTGGCTCTCGAAGGTGCCGACCGTGGCGTTGGTCTTCGCGTCCTCGTTCTCCGAGGTGATGACCACCGCGCCGTCCTCGACGGCAACGTCGACGTCGGGGTACCAGAGGCGTCGCGTGACGCTCCCGTTGGGCCCCTCGACGGTGAGTTCGAGGTGGTCGGTCTCGGCGGAGACGTCGTCCGGAATCTCGATTTCGACTCTGTTCATTGTTAGTAGACGTATGCGATCACTTGGCCGCCGATGCCCGCTTCGCGGGCCTCGTAGTGGCTCATGACGCCGTGGCTCGTCGTGACGATGAGCGTCCCGTAGTCACGGGCGGGGAGGTATCGCTTCTCCCACTTCTCGAACTCGTCGGCTCCCGCCGAGTAGCGGGGCTTGACGGCGCCACACTCGTTGATCGCGCCTTTCAGTTCGACCTCGAACTTCCCGGCTTTCCCGTCGTCGACGTACTCGAAGCCGTCGACGTACCCGCGGTCGTAGAGGACCTCGAGGACGGAGCCGATGATGTTCGAAGCGGGCTCTACCGTGTACGACAGGTGGCCAACGCTCTCGGCGTTGTCCATGCCGGCGAGCGCGTTGGTGAATGGATCGTTTCCCGTCATGATCAGCTGTACTTCTCGAATCCCATGTCTCGGGCGACCTCGCGGAAGCACTGCCGGCAGAGGTTGATGTCGTACTTGCCGACGAGTCCCTGCTCGCGGTCGCACCGCCGGCACGTGTGCCGGGAGTCGGTGCGCTTCGCGGCGTGCTCGCCCGTGTCGTTGTTCGCTTCGCTCATTCGGTTACCTCGACGTCGAAGTTCGTTTCGAGGAACGCGGCCGCGTCCTCGGCTGTCATCCGGTGGCGAGCGGGGATGGTCCCCGTCGCCTTGTCGCGCTTCGAGACGCGGTAGCCGGGACGGACGATCGTCGTCGTCACGTCGAGGCCGTAGATCCCGGTGTTGGGATCGTACTCCTGGCTCGGGAAGTCGGTGTGGTCCTCGACCCCGAAGCTGAGGTTACCCGTGTCGTCGAACTGGCTCCGACCGATCTCGACCAGATCCAGCGCGGTCTCGAGGAACGCGTGCGCGTCCTCGCCCCGCAGCGTCACCTTCACGCCGATCGGGTCGCCCTTGCGGATCCCGAACTCGGCGATGGTGCGCTTCGAGGTGGTCCGGACCGACTGCTGGCCCGTGATCTCCTCGATGATCTGCTCGGCGTCGGCGAGGGGTTCACCGCCCTGCCCGACGCCCATGTGCACGACGACCTTCTCGAGGTACGGCTCGCGCATCTCGTGGTCGGCGCTCTCGGCTTCACTCATCCGAATCACCCGCCGCGTCGGCGTCGTCGTCGGTGAAGTTCTCGTCGATCACGACGACGTACTCCTCGACCGTCTCGTAGCCGCCGTCGTCGCTGGCGACGGTCACGGTGTTGTCGCCGGAGCCGAGCGTCACGTCGATGTCGTCGATCTCGCCGATGTGGCCGGCGTGCTGGCCGGCGACGGCGGTGACCAGGGCGCCCTCCTCGTACTCGAAGTGGGCGACGATCTCCTTCGTCTCGTTGTCGACGACGATCGAGTCGTTCGTGTCGTAGTCCGCGTCGTCGTCGACGCGGACGTTCGTCCCGTCGTGGAGCGTCAGCTGGACGACCCCGCCGGGGACGACGGTCTTGTTCGTGATCTTCCCGAGCCGGCTACCCGCGGCCTCCTCGTCGACGGAGGTCAGCGCGAGCCGACCGCCCTCGTCGGGGAAGACGCGGAAGTACTCCCCGCGCTCGGGGAACGCCAGGATGTCGAACATCCCGATCGGACGCTGCTCGTCCGAGACCGCGTCCCCGTTGACGAGGATCGAGTCGTTGTTCAGCGCGTAGCGCGCCTCCTTCGTCGAGTCGACGTAGCCGAGCACGTCCCGCAGCAGGACGACGAGCGGAACGCCCGCCTCGCCGTGCGGGCCCGCGCCCGCCTTCACGGTGAACGTGTCCGTCTTGCGCTCGACCGGCCAGGAGTTCGGTACCGACAGTCGCTTCTGGTGTCGCGTCATTCGTTGTCCTCCTGGAGCCGCGCCTCCCGGCGCTCGTCTTCCAGGTCCAGCTCGGTCACCCGGACGTTGCTCGCCGGGATGGGGCGGGGAACCTCCTCCCCGTCCGCCTTCTCGACGGTGACGTCCTCGACCGTGATCCGCTCGGCGGACAGGTCGACGGAGACGACCTCCGCCTCCGTGCCGGCCGCGTCGCCGCGAAGCACCTCGACGGTGTCGCCGGCGTTGACGCGGACGTTCCGCTGTCCGTACTCCTCGCGGAGATCCTCGGTGAGGGTGGCCCGGACCTGGTTCTGCCGCTCGTGGAGCGGCGCGGTCTCCGACCGTTTTCGCTGTTTGCGTGGCTGTTTCGTCATAGTTAGACGATCATCGTCGCGGTCGAGGCGATGCTCCCGAACCGTTCGGCGACCTCGCGGGCGACGGGGCCTTTGATCTCCGTGCCCCGCGGCTCCTCGAGGTCGTCGATGATGACGGCCGCGTTGTCCTCGAACTTCACGCGCGTGCCGTCCGGACGGCGGATCGGCTTACGCTGGCGGACGACGACCGCCTCCAGCACCTGCCGCCGCATCTCCGGGGTCCCTTTGGTGACCGAGACGGTCACCTTGTCGCCGATCCCCGCCTTCGGGTGGCGGTTCTTCGTGCCGGAGTAACCCGACACGGAGATGACCTTCAGCTCACGGGCGCCGGTGTTGTCGGCGCACGTGATCAGCGAGCCCTTCGAGAGCCCCTGCGTGACGTCGGCCTTGAGCGCCTCCATCACTGATCACCCGAGCGGATCTCGACGACGACGTGGGACTTCGTCTTCGAGAGCGGTCGCGTCTCCGCGATCGTCACTTCGTCACCGACTTCGAGCGAGTCGAGCACGCCCGGCACGTGGGCCGGGATGCGCGAGCGACGCTTCATGTACCGGTCGTATTTCGGTACGAACACGTCGTACTCTCGCTCGACGATGACGGTCTTTTCCATATCCGTCGACACGACCGTCCCCTCGCGGGTCTGGCCGCGGACGGAGAGCTGCCCGTAGAACGGGCACTTCTCGTAGTCGTAATCCTCCGGGTTGTCTGGCTCCGGAGGCGTGGGTACGTCGATTCCTATCGCCATTGTGTGGCACCTCGTTCGGTGCGTTCGGCGGGCCGATGCCGCAACCGATCGCCATCCACCGTCGCGTAGACCGCGTCTTTGCACTCGCCTCGTCGGCTCGCCGGACCCGCGCCGTCACCGGTGACGACGCTTTCGGACCCGGACGGGCCAGACTGACGGGGGCGGACCCCCGTAGTATCCGACCCGAGTTGGGACGCGGACCCCGGCGACTGTCCGTCGCCGGCGGCTTCATCTGTGCGAGCGGTCGGCGTCTCGACGACGCCGAACTCGAACGTCGCGCCCGACTTGGGCACGCGCTTGTCCCCCGACGCCGTCCGGACCACGAGGGTGCCGAACGTCTCGTCGAGCACGCGACCGGCGACGCCAACGTGGGCGTCGCTGTCGGCGTCGGCCACCCGAACCGGGAGGCCGACGAGCTCGTGTCGAACGATGTTGTCGGGGGAGATCATCTCACTGTTCGTCGTCGAAGTCGCCTTCTTCCGCCTGGATCGTCTTGATCCGCGCGATGGTCTTCTTCAGCTCGTTGACGCGGCCCGGGCTCTCCGGCATGCCGCCGGCGGCCCGCTGCGCCTTCGAGTTGAGCAGCTCGGTCTCGAGCTCTTCGAGTTCGACCTCCCGCTCCGCCGCGGTCATGTCGCGGATCTCGTCGGTGTAGAGGATCGCCATTTACTCGTCCTCCTCGGCTTCCTCGTCGGCCGCCTCCATCTCCGCGACGAGGTCGGCCGCCTCGGACTCGATCTCTTCGTCGAGTTCGTCGAGCTCGTCGGCGTCGACGTCCTCGTCGACCGGTTCCTCCGCGGCGACGTCCGTCGCCTCGTCGGCCGTCTCCTGCGTCTCCTCGACGACCTCTTCGACGACCTCCTCGTCGATGACGTCCGTGGGGTCCTCGTCGGGGACGTCGACGTCCTCGTCGTCGCCCACGTCGGGCACCTCCTCGGGCTCCTCCTCGAGGAGCGACTCGACGCCCTCGTCGGCGTCGGCGTCGACCGCCGCCTGCTCGACCTCCGGGACTTCGGCGTCCTCGCGGACGTCGAAGTCGTCCGGGAGCGTCGCGCCCGGCGGGATGATCTTCACGTTGACGCCGATCGTCCCGAGCTTCATGACGGCGACGCCCTGGCCGTGGTCGACGACCTCCTCGGCGGGCTCGCCGTTGTGCTTGATGTAGCCGCGGTTGAACTTCTCGACGCGCGAGCGCGCGCCGGTGACCTTCCCGCTCAGGACGATCTCGGCGCCCAGCGCGCCCGCGTCCATGATCCGGTCGATCGTCGTGTGACCGGCCTTCCGGAAGTACCAGCCGCGTTCTAAGGCGTTCGCGAGACGGTCCGCGACGATCTGGGCGTTCAGGTCGGGCTCGTCGACCTCCTGAACGTCGATCTGCGGGTCGTCCATGTCGAAGCGCTCCTCGAGCTCGGTGGTGATCTTGCGGATGTTCTTCCCGCCCTTCCCGATCACCATGCCGGGCTTTTCGGCCTTTAAGACGATCTGGGTGCCCATCGGCGTCTGGGCGACGTCCATCCCGCCGTAGCCGGCGCGGCCGAGCTCGTCCGCGAAGAACTCGTTGATCTGGGAACGGCGCAGGCCGTCCTCGATGAATTGGTGTTCGTCAGCCATTAGTTGTCAGCCTCCGGCTCCTCGATGATCAGTTCGACGTCCGCGAGGGTGGTGTTCCACTCCGTCGCGCCCGCGGCGCGGGGGTTCCGGCCGGGCCGCTCGCCGACCTTGTGGGGGGCGACGTGTTTGATGACCATCTCCTCGCCGTCGAACCCCTGTTCGTCGGCGTTGTTCCTGACGTTCTCTAAGAGCTTCAGGAAGTCCTTGGCGGCCTTCTCGGGGTACCGTCCCGCGTCCCAGCCGTCGATGTCGGAGCGGTGACCCGCGCCGGCGTTGTGCTGGCGCATCGGCACCGAGGTCTCCTCGTCGATCACTTCCTGGAGGAACTCCTCCGCGTCGGCGACCGTCTCGCCTTTGATCTCTCGGGAGATCTCCTTGCTGTCCTTCACGCTGATGGGCCGGTCGCGGAGCATCCCCTTGGCGGTGGTCTCCGGGTCGGCCTCGACGCTGTAGTTGATTCCCATGGGTTACTTGAGGGGCACGAACTTCGAGGACCGGGTCGCGCCGATGCCGGCCTGGCCGTGTTCGACGGTGCTTCGCGTCAGGTGGAACTCGCCCAGGTAGTGGCCGATCATCTCGGGCTCGACCTGAACGCGCTCGAAGCTGTGTCCGTTGTACACGGCGAAGGTGACGCCGACGAACTCCGGCAGCACCGGCATGTCGCGCAGGTGCGTCCGGATCGGGTCGTCCGCCGTCGTCTCCTTGTCGCGGCTCCGGACCGTCTCCAGCAGCTTCTGCTGTTCGGTGCCGAGTCCGCGAACGATGCTTCGCCGCTGGCGTGCGGGGAGCAGTTCCGCGACATCGTCTACGTCCATCTCCTGCAGCTCGTCGAGCGAGTGACCGCGGTAGGCGAACTCCTTGCCCTCGCGGCCGGTTCGGTAGTCTGAACTCATTTGTTGCCACCTCGTCCGGTGCGCTTGGATGCGATGTCACCGACCTTGCGTCCCGGCGGAGCGTTCCGCGAGACGGACTTCGGCTGGCCGGGGTGTTGGCGACCACCGCCACCGAAGGGGTGGTCGACGGCGTTCATCGCGACGCCGCGCACGCGCGGGTATTTGGTGCCGCGCGCCTTCATCTTGTGGTGCTTGTTGCCGGCCTTGACGAAGGGTTTCTCCGTCCGGCCGCCGCCCGCGACCACGCCGATCGTGGCGCGGCACTGGGGGTCGAGTCGCTTCACTTCGCCGCTGGGGAGCTGGACGACCGCGACGTCGCGGTCGTGGGTGAGAAGCGTCGCCGACACGCCGGAGGCGCGCGCGAACTTCCCGCCGTCCCCGCGGTTGCTCTCGACGTTACAGACCGGGACGCCCTCGGGGATCTCCGCCAGCGGGAGCGTGTTGCCCGGCTTGATCTCGGCCGAGACGCCGACCTGAATCGTCTCGCCCACGCGCACGCCTTCCGGCGCGAGCACGAGCCGACGGTCGTCGTCCTCGAACTCGACCTCCGCGAGGGGGGCCGAGCGGGCCGGGTCGTGTTCGATCCCGACGATCTCGCCGGTGATCGTGTCCACGTCTTCGAGCTTCTTGTGCGACAGTTCCGCCTTGTAACGGTGGGAGGGGGCCCGGAACGTCGGGCCGCCGCGTCCGCGCCGTTGTCCTTGAATTCGTCGTCCCATCTCAGAACACCCCGATGCGCGAGGCGATTTCGGTCGCGTCGTCGTCCGCGGACAGGGTGACGATCGCCTTCTTCTCGCCCTGCGGCGTCACCTGCGTGTTCACGTTGACGACGCCCACGTCGTAGCGCTCGGCGACCTCGGACTCGATCTCCGGTTTGGTCGCGTCCACGTCGACGAGGAACAGCAGCTTGTTGTTGAAGTCCATCTCGTTCATCGCCTGCTCGGTGACGATCGGATGCTCGATGATCGAGTTCATCGGTCCGCCACCTCCGAGACGGCGCTTTCGGTCCACAGCGTGAGTCGGCCCGGGTGCGCGCCGGGCGCGAGGTCCTCCGCGTTGACCTCGCGAGCGGTCGCGACGTCGACGCCCGCGAGGTTGCGGGCGGCGCGCGACGGCTCCTCGCTGGTGACGACGAGGACGGACTTGGGCTGGCGGTACTTGCGGCCGCGGGCCTTCCCCTGTCCGGCGCGGACGGAGCGGCCCTCCTCGGAGCGCTCGATGTCGGCGTCGACGCCGACGGCCTCGAGCACGCCCAGGGCCTCCTGGGTCTTCTTCAGGTCCTCGAACTCGTCGCTCACGACGAGCGGGAGGTCGAGGTCCTCGTCGAACGCGTGACCGCGCTCGGCGACGAGCTCGGCGTCGGTCGTGGCCGCGATGGCCGACCGGATCGCGAGCTGTCGCTCCTTGTCGTTGAGGCTCTTCGTCTGGTCCTTCTCGGCCTTCGGCGGGTGCGCGGCGCGGCCCGACACGGCGTGCGGGACGCGGCGGGCGACGTTCTCGGAACGTGGCACGTGCGCGAGCCCGCGGCCGGAGCCGAACGACTCGGCGGGCGTCCGCAGCCCGGCGAACTCGTCGGCCCCGTAGGCCTGCTTCCGGTTTGCCTGGGCGGCGCCGACCGCGCGACCGATGAGGTCCGGTCGGAACGCGGTGTCGAAGACGGCCGGCAGCTCGACGCTGCCCGCCTCGTCGCCGTCCAGGTCGTGTACTGTTGCGTTCATTGGTTATCCCTGGTTGGATTCGGTGGAAACGTACCGGACCTCGGGGTCGAGGCGCGGCTGGTCGTTCGGCCGGATGGCCGGGCGGAGTCGTAGCAGGCGCTGGTCCGGTCCGGGCAGCGAGCCCTTGACGAGCGCGTACTCGCCGTCGACCTCGCCGTAGTTGACGAAGCCGCCGTCGACGGAGGCGTCGTCGCCCTCGCCGAAGTCGATGAGGCGCTTGTTGAGCTCGGTGCGCTGGTGGTAGCCGGTCTGCCCCTGCTGGGGCACGGTGGAGCGGACGCGGGAGGGGTTCCACGGACCGAGGTTGCCGATCCGGCGCCGCCATCCCTGGCGGGCGTGTTTGCCCTTCCGCTTCTGAACGCCCCAGCGCTTGACGGGACCCTGCGTCCCCTTCCCCTTCGTGATGCCGGAGACGTCGGTGTACTGGCCGGCGCGGAAGACGTCGCCGAACTCGTGGGCGCCGCCTTCGGCGACCAGGTCCAGCGCGAAGTCGGCGCGCTCCTCTAAGGAGCCGCCGCCGACGCGCGTCTCCATGACGTCGGGCTTCTTCTTGGGGACGTTCGCGAGGTCCGAGGGGGCCGTGTGCGTGATGACGCGCACGTCGTCGACGACGTCGTCGTCGAGCAGCGCGCGCAGCTCGTCGGCGTCCTCCTCGAATGTTTCTTCGGCCGGGAGGTCGAGCGCGCGGTCGAGCTCCTCGTGGAACTCGGTCGCCCAGACCTCTTCGACCGGCTTCTGTCCGTACGGCGTGTCCTCGTAGGCTCGGACTGCGACGGCGTACATCTGCGGCGTCTCGACGACGGTGACGGGGACGGCCTCTTCCATCCCTTCACGCGGCGAGTTCGCCTCGTCGTTGACCATCATGACGTGGGTCATCCCGGCCTTGTAGCCGGCGAATCCCTGCAGCGCAGGGGCCCCGTCGTCGTCTGGCCACGAACGGATGCGCGGCACCTCGCTGTCTGCGCGGGTGCGCGGGCCGTAGCCCAGCGAGCCTTTTCGTGGTCGGCTTGGTTGTGGCATGTGTTTACTCCGTGAGTGTGAGCGAGCCGAGGGTCGCGAACAGAGCCTCCTCCGTCCGGACGACCTCGCTCGCCTGTGCCGGGATCGTGTTCAGCCAGAGGTCGAACCCCGGATCGGGTTCGACCGAGCGGCCGTCGGCGACGGCCGCCCGAATGCGGTCGGGCGAAAGCCCGAGCATCTCCGGAAGCCCCCGCTCGGGCGCCCCGAAGGCGACGGTGTAACCGCCGGCCTCGCGGGCGTCCGAGACGAGGTCGCCGAGCCGCGAGACGGAGAGCGATTCTCCGTGTCGCGACGTCGCGACGGCCAGTCCGTCGCCGGCGAGCGCTTCCGACAGGTCCGCGGCCACGACCTGGAAACCCTCCTCGGGCTTCCCGGCGATGCGGGCGCGGACCGGTTCTCTCGAAGAGACCCTGATGGTGACGCGCTCCCCCTGCTCGACCTCCATTCCGGAGGGGACGAGCAGGGAGATCGGGTGTTCCCGCAGCGGGGAATTGACCCGGACGCGGCCTTCAGGTCCGACCTCGGTCACGAGTCCCTGTGTTTTCGACTCTCCCCCGCTAGGGGTCGAGCCGGTCCGCCACGGCACGCGGAGCGGGGGGAGCACGCCGACGTACCGGAGCTCGTCGCGCTGCCCCCAGAGGTCCTTCCGGAGCTCCGGCGGCGTCGCGGCGTACCCCAGCACGGTGCGGACGTACTCCCCGCCCCGTCGGCCGTCGCCCTCCCGGTCGGGGAAGACGACGAGCCGATCCGCCCGGAACACCGCCGCCGCACGGGCGACGTAGCCGAGTTTGCGAGTCGCCTCGCGGTCGTCCTCGGCCTCCCGGACGACCGAAGACGGAACACATATCGTGAGTCCGTCTTCGGTACGCATCGTGGCGAGACTGTACCCCTCGATTCCGGACGCCACCGTAAAAGGATAGCGGTCCCGATTTTCGGCTGTGCCGCGTTCACACGGGGTCTGGCGGCCGAATCGCCCCACAGATCCGAGCGAACCATTCGCACGGATCGCTCTCGGGGCACCGAACTCTCACGCCGGAACGATCCGCGCGACCGGCGCGTCGACCGCGTCGACCGCGACGTACAGGTGGCCGGTCGTCGGCTCGACCGCGACCGCGCGCATCCGCCAGTCCCGGTCGTCGAGCAGCGGGTCGCGCTCGGTCACGGTCGCGTCGAGGCCGTCGCCGTCGACCGTGAACCGCCCGAGGTACTGCGCCGCGAGCGTGCCCGCGAACAGGTCGCCGCGCCACTCCGGGAACGCGTCGCCGTCGTAGAAGACGGCCCCGCTCGGCGGGAAGCCGCCGGAGCCGCAGGGCCAGTAGTGGACCGGCGCGATCACGTCGTCGCGTTCGTCGTGGCCCGGCGCGACGGGGTCGTCCGTCCCGTAGCGGCACGCCTCGCTCGCGATCGGCCAGCCGTAGTTGCCGCCGCGCTCGACGACGTTGATCTCGTCGCCGTCGCGCTCGCCGTGCTCGCACTGCCAGAGCGCGTCTGTCTCGTGTCGCACCGCCATCGCCTGCGGGTTGCGGTGGCCGTAGCTGTAGAGCGCGTCGGCCGCGTCGGGGTCGTCGACGAAGGGGTTGTCCGGGTGGGCGCCCCCGTCCGGGGTCAGGCGGAGCGTCGCGCCCAGCTCGTTCGACCGGTCCTGCGAGACGTGGTCCGGCCCGAAGTCGGTGTCGCGCCGGTCGCCGACCGTGACGAACAGCGACCCCTCGGGGCCGAACGTCGCCCGCGATCCGAAGTGGAGGTTCGTGTCGCGGAACGGCTCGGCCGCGAAGATCGCCTCGAAGTCGTCGAGTGCGGGCGCGTCGTCGTCGAGCGAGAGCCGACCGACGCCGACGTGGGTCGTCGCGCCGTCCGCGCCGTCGCCGGCGGGCGAGTCCGCCGCGGCCGCCGAGTAGGTGAGGTAGGCGCGCGCGTCGTCGGGGTAGTCGGGGTGGACCGCGACGTCGAGCAGCCCGCCCTGGCCCTCCGCGAACACGTCGGGTGCGCCCGCGACCGCCTCGACCGTCCCGTCCGCGGGGTCGACGAGCGAGAGTCGGCCGGGCCGTTCGGTGACGAGCAGGCGGCCGTCGTCGGGCAGGAATGCGAGCCCCCACGGGTTCTCGAACCCCTCGGCGACGGTCTCGACCGCGTAGTCGACGTCGCCGCCGTCGTCGGGCGGGGCGTCGACGGGGTCGTCGGTCCCGTCGCCGCCGGTGTTGCCGAGACAGCCCGAAAGGGTCGGGAGGGCGGTCGCTCCGGCGAGGCCGCCGGCCGCGCGGAGGGCGGTGCGTCTGTCGATGCGGTCGGGGGAGTCGGCCATCGTTCGAGTTCGGGTCTACATGCGGACGCGGCACCGATGACCCTTCCGCCGACCGTCGTTCGGAACCCTTATATCTCCGACCCGGGCTACGATCGAATGCGAAGCACGCACCGGTAGTGTAGTGGTATCACGCAACCTTGCCATGGTTGCAACCCGAGTTCAAATCTCGGCCGGTGCATTTCTCGAACGTAGTGAGAGAAATCTCCGCGAGATTTGAACGCTATCAGTCATTTATAAACGGGCGACGGGACGACGGAACACTCCGCCAAAATCCCGGTACTTTGCTTATAAATGGATGCCAGCAGATCGGCTGCGAACCCCTCCAAAGCCCCAGCCGCGAGGGCTCGCGCGGCTCGCTGCGCTCCTCGGTCGCTCACTTCGTTCGCTCCCTGCGGTGCTTGCGTCGCCGTGCTTCGCCCTCGCGACTGCCCCTTTGAGTCCCGCCCCGCACAGCAACCGCACCTCACGCCTCCCCAGCCTCGTCGGTCGCCGTCGCTTCGCTCGGCGACCGACTCCCTCGCGCGTGCTGCTCGGCCGCGGAGCGGCCTCGCAGGCACGCGCCACCGCCTGTCATTTATAAACTGCCGAGCAACTCCGCCTGCGATTTAAATACCGCTACGCAGTCATCGAGAACCGCGACCGAGGCGGGTTCCCCGACCGGTAGTTTCAATCGGCGATCCCCCGAAGGCGTTCGTGTGACCGTACCAACGAAGACGCTGCCGAGCGGCGCAGAGCTGCCGGCGCTCGGACTCGGCACGTACGACCTCAACGACGGCGAGACGGCCGACAGCGTGCGCGCGGCGCTCGACGCCGGGTACACGCACATCGACACGGCCGAGGGGTATCACAACGAGGCGGCCGTCGGCGACGCGCTCGCCGCGAGCGGCGTCGACCGCGAGGACGTGTTCCTCACCTCGAAGGTGCTCGCGAAGAACCTCAACTACGAGTCGGTGATCGACTCGTGCGAGGCGTCGCTCGACCGGCTCGGGGTCGACTACATCGATTTATACCTCATCCACTGGCCCAACCCCGCCATCTCGCTGCGCGAGACCCTCCGCGCGATGGCGGAGCTGCGCGACCGCGGGCTCGTCCGCGACGTCGGCGTCTCGAACTTCAGCGCCTACCAGCTGAGCTGCGCCCATCACGTCTCGGACGTGCCGATCGCGGTCAACCAGATCGAGTTCCATCCGTGGCTCCAGCGACCGGACCTCGTCGACTACTGCCGCGAGTCCGACACCGTGGTCGAGGCGGCGGCGCCGCTCGCGCGGACGGACGTGTTCGGCGACGAGGTCGTCGCCGAGCTGGCGGAGAAGTACGACAAGCACCCGGCGCAGGTCGTGATCCGGTGGGCGGTCGACCGCGGCGTCGTTCCGCTCCCGCGCTCGTCGACCCCGGACCACGTCCGAGCGAACGCCGAGACGGACTGGAAGCTCGACGACACCGACCGGCGCCGCCTCGACGAGCGCGACCGCGACGCGCCGGTGTACGACACCCCGGCCCGCGACTGGACGAGCGACGTGTACGGGATCGAGCAGTAGCCCGAAGCGGAATCAGTCTCCGTCGAGCACCACCGGCTCCCCCGCCTCGGCCGACTCGTAGACGCCGGCGAGCGCCTCCATGTCCGTCAGGGCGTGCTCGCCGTCGGCGTGGAACGGCTCGCCAGCGAGGAGCTGGTGGCCGAAGTACGCGAACTCCGCTTCGATCTGGTGGACCTGGTCGAAGTCGAGGTCGACCCGGGTCCCGTCGCGGACGACCGCGAACCCGCGGTCCTCGCGCTCGTAGAACGCGGGGTCTAAGATTAGTCGGGCCTCCGTCCCGGTGACCTCCAGCCGGCTCGCGTGCTGTGCGTTCTGACTCACCGTACAGAAGGCGTCGACGTCGCCGGGGAACTCCAGCCGGAAGGTGGCGTGCTCGTCGACCTCGGCGAACGCCTCGTGCTCCGAGCGGGTGCGGCCCGACACCCGGACCGGGTCCTCGCGGAGGACGAACCGGGTCGTGTTGAGCGGGTACACACCGAGGTCCATGACCGCGCAGCCGCCGGAGAGCTCGGGGTCGAGCCGCCACTGGTCCGCGTCGCTGCCGAGCTCGCCCAGCATCGTCTGCGACATCGTCGCGTGGACGCCGACCACCTCGCCCGCGACGCCCGCGTCGAGGAGGTCGCGGAGCCGCCGGACGGCGGGGTCGGTCTGCATCCGGTAGCCGACCATCAGCGGGACGTCGGCGTCGCGGCACGCCGCCACGAGTCGACGGGCGCGCTCCGGCGTCACCTCCAGCGGCTTCTCGCAGAGGACGGCCTTCCCCTGCGCCGCGGCGGCCTCGACGTACTCCAGGTGGGTCGCGTTCGGCGTGGCGATATAGACCGCGTCGTACGCGTCCGCGGCGTCGCCGGCGCGGAACGCCTCGGGCGTCACGCCGGTCACGTCGCGCTCGGCGGCGACCGCCTCGACGGCCGCGGCGTCGACGTCGGTGACGACGGCCGCCTCGGTATATGCCGACCGCGCGATGCCGGGCAGCGCCCACTCGCGCGCGAACCAGCCGAGGCCGACGACCGCGACTCGCACGGGGTCGGTGACGGCGCCGGGGTCGAGCGTCTCCCAGTCCCGGCGCGTGAACTCGTCGAGGTACTCCGCGAAGGCGGCATCCATATCCGCCCCTCCGTCCGGGGGCGTCAAATAACCCCGCAGGTGCCCGCGGCCGGGCGGACCCGCCGGACCGGCGGGCTCGACGATGTCACCGCTCCCAGTCCGCGTCGTACTCCACCCGCGGGCGGTCGGCGTCGACCCCGACCTCGCGGAGGGTCTCGGTCGCGCGCTGAACCGGGGCCGGGTCGGCGCGGTCCAGCGCGTCGTCGGTCGCCTCGGCGAACCGGACCGTCCAATCGCCGTCGACCACGACCGTCGCGCGGCGCGGGATCTCGGAGTGGCCCTCCCACGACTCGGCGAGCAGGTCGTACGACTCGGCGACGCCGCCGTGGAAGTCGGCGACGACGGAGAACGGGAGGTCGAACCGGTCGACGTACGCGAACGCCGCGTACAGCGAGTCGCCCGTGAGCGCGGCGACGGCGAGGTCGTCGCGGGCGCTCCAGCCGGCGTCGCGGACCGCGGCGAACTCGGCCGTACACGTCGGCACGAACGTCGCGGGCGCGAACAGCACGGCGACCGCCTCGTGCGCCTCGACGAGCCGGAACAGCGCGAGTTCGGCGGCGCTCCCGTTCGAGACGGCGGGAGTGGCGAAGTCGGGCGCGGTGGCTCCCTCGTCGATCACAGAGGAACGAGGAAGAAGCCCACGGCTTCAACCGTGGGAGGAATCCGACACTCCCCGCAACATACCACGAGCGATAGCACCCTGACTCCCCACTACCAGTCGCAGAATTTATGAACAAATAGATTAATATGTGAGATACAGATGGGGGATGTGATTCGCACCGTCAAAGTCAAACTCGACGTGCCCGACGAGCGGTGCGACGACCTCCATCAGACCAAAGAGCAGTTCCTCCACTGTGCGAACACGACCGCAGCGTGGGCGTGGCGACATCCGGACGAGCATTGCGTTACCTCGAAACAACAGGCCGAAAACGCGCTCTACGACCGAATTCGCGACGAAACGGAGTTAACGGCGAACCTCGTTCAGAAGGGAATTCGACGCGCTATCGAGGCCACGAAAAGCGGTGTCGCCCGACTCAAAAAGGGCAAAACTACCAGCCAACCGCACTTCGACGCGTGGAGCGTGGTCTACGACAAACGCAGCGCGACGTTCCACCGCGACCACGTCTCTCTTTCCACGGTGAACGGGCGCGTCGAGTGTGAGTATATAATCCCTGACGATCCCGAGGGAACACCGATCGGCGAGTACCTGCTGAACGGGGACTACGAGTTCCGGATGTCCACGCTCCAGTACGACCGCTCGAGTGAGGCGTTCTACCTCCACGCGCGAATGCGCCGCACCACAGACGAACACGAGCAGTCCGCGGCTGCGTCTTCTGACGCCAAGCACAGAACAGTCCTTGGCGTCGACTTGAACGTGGACGGCTCGCTCGCCGTGACGTCGACGGGCGCGTTCATCGGGAACGCCGACGAGATGAATCATCGACGCCGCGAGTTCGAGAAGACGCGCGGGTCGATGCAACAGACGGGTACGCGGTCGGCACACCTGTCGATCCAGTCGATGGACGACCGCGAACACCGCTGGATACAGGACGAACTCCACCGTGCTTCCAACCAGATTCTCGACGAAGCTCGCGATCACGGGTGTACACACGTCGCGTTCGAGAACCTGACAGATATCCGTGATCGGATGGCTCGTGCGAAGAGATTCCACGCGTGGGCGTTCCGGCGCTTGTACGAGTACGTCGAGTACAAAGCCGAGATGCTCGATATCGAAGTCGAGCAGGTGAGTCCCGCATATACGTCTCAGCGGTGTTCGAAGTGCGGCTTCACGCACGAGAGGAATCGGCGCTCGAAACACCAGTTTGCGTGTCAGAAGTGCGAGTACGAGCTGAACGCGGACTACAACGCGAGCAAGAACACCGCTCGGAAACTACTAAAACGTCTCCACTCGGGGCAGACGTCTTCGAGTGGAGGCGCACCCTGTCAGTGTGCGCTGAAGTCAGGGACGCTGAACCTGAACGGCGGATTCACCGCTAGCGTCGATTCGACGACAGAAGGGGAGTCCACTGACAAGCCCACGACTTCAGTCGTGGGTCACTGACGTCACAGCACCGTCCCGTGCTTCTTGTCGGGCAGGTCCTTCCGAACGTCCTCGTAGAAGTCGAAGCGCGCGGCCAGCTCGGCGCGGAGGTCGGAGGGCGGCACGATCTCGTCGATGACGACCTCGCTGGCCATCCGGTGGACGTCGATCCCCTCGCGGTACTCCTCGCGCAGGCGCTGTTCCTCGGCCGCGCGCTCCTCGGGGTCGTCGATCTCGGCGAGCTTGCGGGCGTAGACCGCGTTGATCGCGGCCTCGGGGCCCATGATTCCGATCTCGCCCGAGGGGAGCCCGACCACGCTCTCGGGGTCGTAGGCGGGCCCGCCCATCGCGTAGATGCCCGCGCCGTACGCCTTCCGCACGACGACGGTCTGCTTCGGCACCGTCGCCGACGAGGTGGCGTAGATCATCTTCTTCCCCTTCTCTAGGATGGCGTCCTTCTCCACCTGCGACCCGGCCATGAAGCCGGGGGTGTCACAGAGGTACAGCAGGGGGATCTCGTAGGCGTCGCAGGTCCAGATGAACTCCGCGGCCTTCTCCGCCGCGTCCGGGAAGATGGCGCCGGAGCGCTCGGTCGGCTGGTTGGCGACGACGCCGACGGGCCGCCCGTCGATCCGGCAGAACGCCGTGACGATCTCCGGGCCGTACCCCTCCTTCAGCTCGAAGACGGATTCGGCGTCCGCGATCCGGTCGATGAGGTCGTGAACGTCGTACGGCCGGTTCGGCGCCTCCGGGATCAGCTCGTCGATCCCGTCGGGCGAGAACTTCGGCGGCTTCGTCTCGCGTCGCGGCGGCTTCTCGCCCGCTCGGTCCGGGAGGTAGCCGATCAGGTCCGCGACCAGCTCGCGGGCGTGCTCCTCGTCGCGCGCGACCAGGTCCGCGGAGCCGGACTCCTCGGCGTGGACGCGCGGGCCGCCGAGCTCCTCTAAGTCGATCTCCTCGCCGGTGACCATCTCCACCATCCGCGGCGAGGCGATCGCCATCGCGGATATGTCCTCGACCATCACCGTGAAGTCGGCGAAGACGGGCGTGTAGGCGGCGCCGGCGATACAGGGGCCGTAGAGGACGCAGATCTGCGGGACGGCGCCCGACAGCATCGAGTGGTTGTAGTAGTACTTCCCGATCCCCTCGCGGTTGGCGAAGAAGCCGGTCTGCTGGTCGATCCGGCCGCCCGAGGAGTCCATCAGGTAGAGGACGGGGTTGCCGGTCTTCAGCGCGCGCTGTTGCATCCGGAGGAACTTCTCGACGCCCTTCGACGCCATCGACCCCGCCTTCACCGTGAAGTCGTTGGCCATGAAGTGGACGTCGCGCCCCTCGAACTCGGCCGCGCCCGTCAGTAGCCCGTCGCCGGGGAGGCGGTCGCCGTCGCCCGCATCGTCCTCCCCGTCCGCGTCATCGCCGCGTCCGGGCGCGTCCGGGTGCCAGTCGTCGAACGCGGCGAACTTCCCGTCCTCGAACTTCACCCCGGCCGGGTCGCCGTCGGCCGCGCTCGCGTCGCCGGCCCCCTTCGTCCCGCCCTCGCCGCCGAACCAGAGGTCGAGGCGGTCGCGGACGAACAGCTTCCCCTGCTCGGAGAGCCGGTCGCGGTACTTCTCCGGGCCGCCCTCGCGGATGTCGGCGATCTCGGCGCGGAGGTCGCGCTCCCGGTCCGTGGGGCCGAGGTCGTCGTCGAGCGGGTAGCTCGGCTCGGACGGCTCGGCGCTGGCGAGCGGCGTCTCCTCGCCCTCGATGTGGACGTCGACGTCGACGCCGAGGTGCTCGGCGAGCGACTTCGCTATCGCCTCGGCCTCCTCGGGGGTCGCCGCCGCGCCGACGTGGACTTTCATGGACGCAAGATTTGCGGAGAGTCCTAAACAGTTTTCCATGCGGGATCGGCGGCGGGCGTCGGACGACGGGACCGAGCCTCGGGGGCTGCGGAGCGGCCCGGCTCAGTCCGCGTCGACGGCGGCTTCCAGCCGCTCGATCAGCGCCTCGTCGCCGACGTACAGCGGGACGCGCTGGTGGACCGCCTCGGGCTCGACGTCGAGGATCGAGCCGGTTCCGTCCGAGGAGGCGCCGCCGGCGCGCTCGACGATGTACGCGATCGGGTTCGCCTCGAACTGGAGCCGGAGCTTCCCCTCGGGCGCGCTCCGGAGCGCGGGGTACGCGAACACCCCGCCGTAGGTGAGCACCTGGTTCACGTCGCCGACCATCGCGCCGCCGTAGCGGAGCTTCAGGTCGTCCTCGATCGAGCGGGCGAACGCGCGGAAGTCGGCGGGCCAGTCGGGCACCCGACCGCCGAACCCGTAGACGGTCGGGTCCTTCGGGAGCGTCAGGTCGGCCTCGACGACCGACCGCGAGACTGCCGGACCGTCCTCACCGCCGCCGTCGCGCTCGACGACCTCCTCGCGGACGCCCGCCTCGTCGGCGACGACCATCGTCGTGATCGGGCCGTAGAGGACGTATCCCGCGGCGACGAGGTCCCGGCCGCTCGCGGGCAGCGGGGCGTCGTAGATCCCGACGACGGTCCCCATCGCGTTGTTCGACCGGAGGTTCGAGGAGCCGTCGAGGGGGTCGATCGCGACCGCGTACGCGTCGTCCGGCCCGCTCCCCACGGCGCCGCCCGCGTCGACCGCTTCCTCGCGCTCCTCGCTGACGAACGAGCCGACGCCGTCGATCGCGGTGATCGCCTCGCCGAGCAGCTCGTCGGCGTACAGGTCGCCGGCCAGCACCGACTCGCCGGAGGCGTTCTCCGTCCCGCTCTCGACGCGGCGGCCGGGGAGCGCGGCGCGGATCTCGGGGGCGGTCGCCGCGACCGCGTCGAAGACGGCCGCGACGGTCGAGTCGGCGGGGCCGCCGTCGGCGCGAGGGTCGGAGTCGGACATCAGTCGTCGCTCTCGGCGATGGCCAGCGCCTCGGCCGGATCGACCTCCTGGAAGATCACGGCCTCCAGCGCGTCGAGGATGCGCTCGGGCTCGTCGCGCTGGAAGACGTTGCGGCCGACGGCGATACCGGTGGCGCCCGCGTCGATGGCGTTCGAGACGTTCCGGAGGAACGCCTCGTCGTCGCGCATCGTTCCGCCGGACATGACGACGTCCGCGGGGCCGGCCATCTCGACTGCGTCGCCCATCGCCTCGGCGGAGCCGGGGTACTTCACCTTCACCACGTCGGCGCCGAGCTCCAGACCGAGCCGCGCGCCGTACGAGATCACGTCCGGGCTCCCGTCGTTGCGGAGCCCCTGCCCCCGCGGGTACGACCACATGACGACGGCCATGTCGTGTTCGCGGGCGCCCTCCTGCGCCTCGCGGAACTCCTCGGCCATCTCGACCTCGTGGTTCGACCCGCCGTAGACGGTGAACCCGACCGCGTCCGCGCCTAGCTCGGCCGCGTACTCCGCCGTGCAGTTGACCGCGCTGTCCGGCTCTCCCATCCAGAGGTTCGAGGTCCCGTTGAGCTTCAACAGGAGGTTGACCTCGTCCTCGTAGTCGGGGTAGTACGCCTCCGCGAGCCCCTTCTGGACGGCCAGCGAGGTGACCGCCTCGTGGGTGGCGAGCTCGAAGATCCGCTCCGGGTCCGCCGTGTCCGGGTTCGGCTCGAAGTCGACCGGCCCGTGTTCGAGCCCGTGGTCGTACGCGAGGATGAGCGATTTGCCGTCGCGCGAGATGTCGTCGGCGGCGTGAGGAAGCATCGGTTCGTAGTTCAGTTACATACGTAAAAAGGGCTATGGTCGTTTCACCGAGTGTAAAGAAACAGAGACGCCGTCTGAGGGGCGTTTCGAGGCGAGCAACGAGCGATAGAGCGTGGGGATTCGTTACTACTCAAATTGTTAATTTCTTCGAACGGAGCGCGAACCGACCCGGCTTCCGCAATACTTACCACCCGCGGCGCGGCAGCGGTCCGCATGCGAGAACTCTCCGAGGTGGACGTCGTCGGCGTCGTCGGCGCCGGGACGATGGGCAACGGGATCGCGCAGGTCGCGGCGACCGCGGGCTACGACGTGGTGATGCGCGACGTCGAGCCCGAGTACGTCGAGCGCGGCCTCGACAGCGTCGAAGACAGCCTCGACCGGCTGGCCGGGAAGGACGCGCTCGACGAGGAGCCCGCGGCGATCCGCGACCGGATCGCGGGCACGACCGATCTCGGCGACCTCGCCGACGCCGACCTCGCGGTCGAGGCCGTGGTCGAGGACCTCGACGTGAAACGCGACGTGTTCGCCGACCTCGACCGCGTCACCGACGGCGACGTCGTCCTCGCGACGAACACCTCCACGCTGTCGATCACGAGCGTCGCGAGCGCGACCGACCGCGCGAGCGACGTGGTCGGCCTCCACTTCATGAACCCCGTCCCGATCATGGACGGCGTCGAGGTCGTGGTGGGCGAACGGACCGACCCCGCGGTCGTCGACTTCGCGCACGCCTTCGCCGAGGACCTCGGCAAGGAGACGTGGGAGGCGGACGACAAGCCCGGCTTCGTCACCAACCGGATCCTGATGCCGTGGATAAACGAGGGAATTCGCGCGTACGACGAAGGGGTCGCCGAGAAGGGCGACATCGACCGCGGCATGAAGCTCGGCACGAACGTCCCGATGGGCCCGCTCGAACTCGCCGACCACATCGGCCTCGACGTGGCGCTCGACGCCAGCGAGACGCTCCACGACGAGCTGGGCGACCGCTACAAGCCCGCCTACCTCCTCAAGCGCAAGGTGGAGGCCGGCGACCTCGGAAAGAAGACGGGGCGAGGGTTCTACGAGTACGAGTGACATCCTCCTCGCCGTAAACGGCGAGGCTTCCCGTCCCGCAGGTGGGATATTTGCTGGTCTACGACACGACCTGTTCTCTCGTGTGAAACGTCCCGCTCTCGCGGTCGAACAAGTGTGTCGATGGCTGTGCCACACAGCCGTTACTCCTATCCTCGCCGTGAGGACTCGGAGTTATCTTCTGACGCATATTCTCCGCCCCGTTACAATCCGCGTTGGCTACCAACTCGCACGACGAGCAGACGTACAGTCCACGTTCGACGCGGTTCGACTTCGTGTCGTCTCCACAGCGGGAACACGTTTTCGAGGTGTTCCACTCGTTCTCTTTCAGCACCTCCACACCGCGCATCTCGCCTTTGTATTCGAGGTACTGGTAGATGCGGTCGAACGGCCACGAGTGGAGCTTTTTGTTACCGGTCTTGCCCCAATCTGACTCACGCACGTCTTCAGGCCAACTCACCGCGAGCGTACCGACACCGCGTTCGACACACTCCGTAATGATGGCGTCCGTCAGCGTGTGGTAGTAGTGTGTCTCACGTTCGGAGAGTTTCCGACGCGCCCACCTCGACTGCTCTGATGGGCCACTCTCTCCCTCGGTGTCGTACTCGGCTCTGGTGAAGTAGTGTTTGTCTTCTTTGAGCGAATTACCGGGGTACAACACGTATTCATCGGGGAACGCGACCGTGGCGATGTTTGTGATGCCGAGGTCGATCCCTGCGATGCCGTCGCCAGCTGAATCCACTGTTTCGAGTTCGACCTTACACACGAAATGAAGTTCCCATTCGTCACCGTTCCAGACGGCACGAACATTCTGTACGCTGTTGACTTCCGAGAGGTCAACGTCTGGCCGGGTCTGGTACTCGCAAAGCAGGAAGTCTGAGAAGTGTTCTTTCAGATTCGAGCCTTTTGAGAGTCGGACCCGATTGTTGTCAGGATCGTGTTTGAACCCGTCTTCTTTGAACGTCACCGTGGAACGTGGCCGGGTGTCGCCGTGTTTGCGGTAGCCGGGCGGATTCACCTTTTGATCTTTCTGTCGCAGGTCGAACCACGACTGGAAAGCGTCAGAAAGTTCTTCGATGACTTTCTGACTGGATTGTGCGTTCAAATCTTTCCAGCACGACTGGTTTTTCATGTACGATTTCAGCACACTACCGTTTGGGATCTCACCGGTTGCGTCCCAGATACGGTCGGCTGTCCATCGTGCGACGTTCCAGATTTTCGAGGCGGAGTCTCCGAGCGAATCAAGACCATCACAGACCTGTTGGTGGTTCTGGATGGAACCAACGTAGGTACGTGTGGCCTTAATCGCCATACATAGACTATGTAGACAAACTAACTTAATGGTATGGATGTGCGTGGAATATCCGACCTGCCGTCCGTGAGGGATTGGGTCAGCGTTGTCGAATTCACTCCCGGCGTAAACGCCGGGATTCTCTCCTCGTAGAAAGATAGGCCGCCGCACGGCGCGGTCGGTGCGGTCGGCGCGGTCGTCGGCACGGCGAGGGCGCACGAGAGCGCGATGTGCCGCGAGAAATCAGGCCGCGTCCGCGTCGCCGTCGCGGTCGTCGTCCGCCGTCCACCGGCGCGCGCCCGGCAGCGAGCCGACCAGCTTCGTCACGTAGCCGAACTTGAACAGTCCCAGCTGCGAGAGCGCCCCGAGGACGAACACCGCGAGGAACGCGGGCGCGGACAGGTCGAAGAGGAGCGGCTGGACCGTCGTCTCCGCGGCGGCCGCCTCGAAGTCAGCGGGCGTCAGCGACCGCGAGGCGAACGCCGCGCCGATGAGCGCGGTCGAGACCACGAGCGTCGTCCGCGTGAGGACGAACCCGAACAGCGCGCCGACCGCGACGCCCGCCAGCGTCGCGCCGACGAGCAGCGCCGTCCCCTCGATCCCCGCCGCGTCGGCGGCGTAGAAGGGGCCGACCGCGAACCGCCCGGCGAAGCCGCCGACGATCGCCCCGATCCCGAGGACCGCGAACGAGAGCCCGGCGTACGCGAGGAAGCCGCCGAGGAGGCCGCCGACCGCGACCGCGCCGGCGGTGAGGACGGCCCCATCGACCGCGATCAGGCCGACGACGTTCGGCGCGAACAGGTAGCCGGCGCCGGCGCCGACGAGCAGCCCCGTCAGCGTCACCGCGTAGACGGAGACCGCCGCGCCGACGAACGCGAGCGCCAGCCCCGCGAGGACCAGGCCGCCGGTGAGTGGGGTGAGCATGTGGGTACCGTGGCGGCCGCTGGTATTTAAATTGTCGCGACCGAGGCGACGAGAAGCGCGCTGTCGGGGGGATCGGGGGCGACCGCTTTCACCGCGCCCGGCTCGCGGCCTGCCGGTCGATGTAGCGCGTGTAGCCGCCGACGGCCAGCCCGAAGCCGACGACGAGCAGGAGGAACCCGAGAAGGCGGCTCGTCCCGACGGTCATCACCGCGAGGACGGCGCCGAACAGCAGCGCGAACACGCCCGCGACGACGACGCCGACGTCGAGCAGCGGCGACGGCTGGATCGCGCGGCAGTGCGGGCAGATCCGCGCGTCGGCGGGGATCGGCTCGCGGCAGTCGACGCAGCGGAGGCGGTCGCTCGGCACGCCGAGCGCTTCGACTGCGACCGGTTTGGCTCTGTTGACTGCGTACGGACCGACGGGAGTCGCCCGCAGAACGCGGAGGACGTGGTCGACGCGAGAGTGGACCCGGCAGGAAGACCGCGCCCGCCGTCCGTGCGACGGCGAGAACTACGGGATATCAGTCGTCTCCGTCGTCCTCGTCGTCTTCGTCGTCTTCGTTATCTTCACCGTCTTCATCATCCTCTTCGTCCTCTTCTTCTTCCTCTTCGTCCTCTTCTTCCTCTTCCTCACCGTCGTCGTCCCCCTCGCTCTCGTCGTCCGCGTCGCCCTCGTCATCGTCCGCGTCGCCCTCGTCGTCCGCATCCTCATCGACTTCGTACTCGTACTCCTCCTCGACGAGGGTCAGCGAGCCGTCCTCGACGACGTACTCCAACTCGCCCTCCGCGTGGTCGGACTCGTACTCGACTTCGAGCTCCTCGAGCGATTCGTCGCCCTCCGAGAGGGCCGAGCGATCGACCGACGCGGTCCCGTCGGCGTCGGTGGTGAGGGTAACCGATTCTTCCCCTTCGACACCTATCGAGGCGTTCTCCACGGGGTCACCCCCGTCCGTGACGGTCACCGTGACGGTCTCGTTATCGACCGTCGCGTCCATCTCGAGGTCGGACACCGACGCCGTCGACGCGCCGGCGTCCGTCTGTGCCACGCCCGTCGCTACGGCGCCGCTTCCGGCGACGAGCAAGACGACCAGCACCGCCAGGAGGCTTCTTGAGACTGGCATTACAGTCGGCGTAACGGCCGCGAGGGGCATAAATCGGAAGCATCGTCAAATCGATTTTTATCGGATTAACCGAGTTAGTGCGGTTCGGTTGCCCCGCGGAACGCGTGCCGGGCGCGTTTTTCCGCCCCCCGTCCCCGCTTCAGTCCGCTCCCGCCGCCGCGGCCGGCTCCTCGCCGGCGTCCAGCGTCTCCTCGACCTGCGTGAAGACGGCGATCAGCGCGAGCACGGCGGACGCGGCCCCGACCGCGAAGGGGACGACGAAGCCGAAGCCGTAGAGCCAGCCGGACGCCAGCGGCCCCAAGGCGACGCCGAAGCCGAACCCCATCGTGAGCACGGAGAGGGTGGTCCCGGACTCCCCTTCGCGGGCGAGATCGCCGGCGAGCGCGAGCGACGGGGCGAACACGCACGCGACCGCGATCCCCTGCCCGAGGCGGACGAGCATCATCAGCGCGGGCTCCGTCACGATCCCCTGAAGGAAGGTCGTGGGGACGAGCAGGACGAACCCGGCGAGCAGGAACGGTCGCCGGCCGATCCGGTCGCTGGCGCGCCCCACCGGCACCTGGAAGACCACGTTGGCGATCGTCACGGCCGCGAACTGGGCGCCGAACCAGATCGGCGCCTGGTCTAAGCGGACGTTCACCTGGTTCTGGAGCGTCGCGAACAGCGCGATACACGCGCCCATCGCGACCGTCGCGAGCCCCAGCGTGAACACGGGGTCGAGCAGGCGGTCCTCGCCGCGGACCCGGATCGAGACGTCGTCGCCCGCCTCGGCCTCGACGTCGGCGTCGCGGACGAGCAGGAACACGAGCGTGAAGCTGAGGTACGCCCCCGCGCAGGCGGCGACGAAGGCCGCGTCGAAGCCGTCGAGGACCGGGAGCCCGACCGGCGAGAGGTCGTACGGGCCGGCCTCGACGACGGCGCCCGCGAGGACCGGGCCGAAGCCGAAGCCGATGAGCCGGAACGTGTTGTACACCCCGAAGTTCCCGCCGCGGTCGGTGTCGCTCGCGGCGTACTCGTTGACGAGGGCGACCGTCGCGGGGATGATGAGCGCCGCGCCGAGCCCCTGGATCGCGCGCAGCGCGACCAGCGCCGGATAGCTCGTCGCGATCGTGTACAGCCCGCTCGCGGTGCCTAAGAGGAGGATACCGGCGAGAACGAACGGGCGTCTCGCGCCGATGCGGTCGGAGAGCCGTCCCGTGAACGGCTGCGAGAGGCTGTTGAGGAAGCCGAAGAGCGAGAGGACGACCCCGATGAGCAGCGGCTCGGTCAGCGTGACCGCGGCCGCGCCGACCCCGACCTCCGCGCCGAGGAGTCCCTCGATGTCGACCACGTCGCTGGTGATGTACAGCGGGAGGACGACGATGAGGAAGGAGTTCCCGGCAGCGCCGACCATCCGCGCGAGCGCCAAAACGATCACGCGACGGTCGGTCTCGGCGATGTCGGAGAGGGACCCCATTCGCTCGGAGCTTCGAAACGGAGCATAAAGGCCCTTTTGAACGGGGGGAGTCGATCCGCTTTCGGGCGGAGGCCGCGGCGGTCGCCGGAGTCGAGCGGCTGAGGCGGTCGACCGGTCGGGCGGCTCAGTGAGCCGCCGGCGTCCGCTTGTCGACCCCGCGGACCTCGAACCGCGCGCCGCCGTCCTCGCCGGTCGTCGCCGCGACCGTCCAGCCGTGCGCGGTGGCGATCTCTTTGACGATCGCGAGCCCGAACCCGGTGTTGCCCGCGGCCCCGCTCTCGCCGGGCTCGAAGAGCGAGTCCGCGACCGCGGGGTCGATCCCCGGGCCGTCGTCCTCGACGAAGAAGCCGTCCGGGAGGTCGCCGACGCGGATCGAGACGTCCGGGCCGACGTGGTCGACCGCGTTGCGCATCAGGTTCTCGAAGAGGTTCCGGAGCCGGTCCGGGTCGGCGAGCACCTCGCGCTCGGTCTCGACCGAGAGGGCGGCGTCGGCGGTGTCGACGGTCGACCAGCTGTCGGCGACGACGTCTGCGAGGTCGACGGGCTCTGGGTCGCCGACGGTCTCCCCCTCCCGCGCCAGCGTGAGCGTGCGCTCGACGATCGACTCCATCCGCTCCAGCGCGTCGAGCGCGGCGGACAGGTTCTCGTCGTCCCCGTCGGCCGCCGCGTCCTGCGCGAGCTGGACGCGCCCCTGCGCGACGTTGAGGGGGTTACGCAGGTCGTGCGAGACGATGCTGGCGAAGGAGTCGAGCCGGTCGTTCTGCCGTTCGAGGGCGGCCTCGCGCTCCTTGAACGCCGTGATGTCCTCCTGGAAGCCGACCCAGTGCGTCACGGTGCCGTCCGCGTCGCAGATGGGGGCGACGCTCACCCGGTTCCAGAACTCCGTGCCGTCCTTCCGGTAGTTCAGCAGCTCGACGCTCGTCGACTCCTCGGCGTCGATCGCCTCCCGGAGCGCCCGGACCGACTCCGCTTCGGTGTCCGGGCCCTGAAGGAACCGGCAGTTGACGCCGATCGACTCCTCGCGGTCGTAGCCGGTCATCTCGACGAACCGGTCGTTGACGTACACCATCGGGTTGTCCTCCTGCCCGGGGTCCGTGATGGTGATTCCGACGGGCGCCTCGTCGAGCGCGCGGGTCTTCGTCTCCAGCTCCTCGCGGCGCTCGCGCTCGTCGGAGACGTCGCGGAGGATGCCGACGCTGCCGTCGAAGGAGTCGCCCTCGTACGGCAGCGCCGCCATGTGGTCGCGACAGGGGATCGGGTCGCCCTCCTTCGGGACGATATCGACCGCGAAGTGCTGGACGTCGGGGCCGTCGTCCGAGAGGATCGTGCCGAGCCGCGCTTCGGCCTCCTTGACCGCGGCGTCGTCCTTGATGAACCCTGGCGTCCGGCCGATGATCTCCTCGCGGTCGTAGCCGATGAGCTCGGCGAACGGCTCGTTGACGAACCGGAAGACGCCGGTCTCGTCGACGACGTAGACGGGGTAGCCGAGCGCCTCGATGACCGTCGAGTAGCGGTCGGCGATCTCCTTGGTCCGGTGCTCCTCGACGGCCTGGTCGACGCGGTTCGCGAGCCGGCGGAGCTGCTCGGGGCCGCCCTTCTGGAAGTAGCCGGTGACGCCGGCGTTGAGCGCCTGACTCGCGATCTCCTCGGACCCCTTACCGGTGTACAGCACGAAGGGTACCTTCCGGTGGCGCTCGCGCAGCGCCTCAAAGAACTCCAGCCCGTCCATCGCGGGCATGTCGTAGTCGCTGACGATACAGTCGAAGGCCGTCTCGTCGAGCTGTTCGAGCGCGGCCTCCGGGTCCGTCTCGGTCGTCACCGCGACCGCGTCGAGCTCCCGCTCGAAGTACGCCTCCGCGAGGTCGAGGACCGAGGGGTCGTCGTCGACGTGTAGCACGTCGATCGCTCCGGGCATACGGGAGGACAGGGACGCACGGGATAAACGACTACCGCCCCGGCTATCGGTTCTGGATCCGGGCTTGGCGACCACCGTTAATTGTCGGTTAGTATGTAGGGAAACATCAGTGATCGCTATCGACGGCTGTTCACAACATCGGATACGTACTGTGAGATGGTGCTGTTCGTTAGACCCATGTCGTGGGCAATTTCTTCAATCGGTTTGTCGTGGATAGCAAACAGATAGGCAGCGACGTACGGTTTTCCATGGGTACTAATCGCTACTGGCACGTATCCTCGATCTGCTTCATCATCTCGACAACCTGTTTTCGAGATGATCGCAGCCCACGCCAAGGCTCGCCGACGTGTTCGGTCAGCTTGAACCAGTTTCTCATTTGTGAACACATAGTGGTCTCTTGGAGTGTCAACCCAGTAACGAACATTCTGCGGCGTTTCATCGGCCCCATGTTTCTCCTCATCAGGTGCTGGACGGTGTACAGATACATTATCACCGTACTTTCCGATCCGTTCCTCGTCAACCATGGCTTTCTCCGACCCGTGTAGGGCAAATATACAGCATTATAACCACTACCTATTACCCCTCTTACAAGTTGATTTGAGAGAATATATACATTTTGTATAGACTCTGTGAAGGCCTCTAACTCTTCCTAACCGATCAAGTAGGCTATTCAGGTAATTTTTTAATAATTCCATTTCACGTGTATGAAAATATATAACATCCACAGCATTTATATCAGAAGTTAATTCTCAGAGTTGGCACCCCGGTGCTTTTTATACTGGAAAGCATCGGTTGAGTTGCGAACGAGAGATAGAAGGCTCGTCTCGGCGGTAGAGGCGACTTACACAATCGGCAGAAACATCTCTCTCGTTCGTTGAACAAGATGGGTGCGGCCCGTGGAAAGCAAGCACCCATCAGGCACCCACGGCCACCGTGGTGAACGCCGCAGGCTCAGGTAGCCGTTCATCGGCGATCATCCTGAGTCCTTCGGTGAAACGGTGGGTCCAAGAGAAACATCCATGAGCAACGAGAACGCCAACAACTCGACCGTATCGCCGAAGGCCGAACCCGCACCGACGCCGCTCATCTCGGCAGCGGACGTTCCGATAGCCGACCGTCCAACAGTACACATCCCCGAGGAACGGGTATACCCGCTATCTGAACACGCACGACGGATTGCCGAGACATGGTCGGGAACACCAACGGATCACCTCACGGGGCTGCTCGGGGAGGACGGCGTCGCAAAGCGGCTTGGGATCGCGGAGCAGCTCGACGTGGACGTCTACACCGACGGTGGCGACGGTGGAACCGACTTACGCTACCGAGGCGCGACGATTGATATAAAGACAGTCGGGCGTCATCGTTCGGACCCCGATCTCACCGTCGACGCGTACAGCCCACTCAATGCTGACTACTACGCGCTTGCCTCTCGCATCGGCGAGACGGACATTCGGCTCATTGGATACGCGCCGCGGGATTTCGTCGCCAACGCACCCACGTTCAGATACGAGGATAGACCCTACCACTGCGTGGAACAAGAGTATTTGTTCCCGTTTCTGTAAAAGGGAAGTAGACCTGTGCGGGAGCACCATGTATCCCACTCCGTCAGTCCCCCTGTGGTTCGTGACGCCGTCGGTGGTCCCATCCCAAATTAGTTAGTCAGCGGTGGGTGATCCACGATATGGCCGTCAATACAGCGGTAAACTTCCTAACGTTCGTCATCGAGGAAGTCGGGATCTTCGCCGTCGGTGCCACTGTTGTTGGGTGGGTGGCAAGGGATCTGATCAGCCAGCACTTCGATAAGGAGTTGAGCAAATACCAGTCGGAGATCGACAAGGAACTGAATCGGTATCAGACCGAATTAGAGAAGGACAAACTGCGATTTTCGGAGTTACATACCCAACGGGCCGAAATAACGGCGGATCTGTACGAGCGGTTCGTAGAGTTTGAAGAGGATATGCGGAGTCTCACAGACCCAATAGAACGGTCAAGTGAACCATCGAAGGATGAAAAACTGAAAACAGCAGCAGAGTCAGGGAACCAATTCATGAACTTCTACCTGAAAAATAAAATCTACTTCCCCCCGCATATCTGCGAGACGGTTGAAGAACTGAACAAGGAGCTGAAGGGCGTACATAGCAAGTTTAGGATTTACAGACCGTACGAAAGTTCACCAGGAGATCCACAGGACATCGACCAGTGGGACGAGTCTTGGAAGAAAGTAACAGAGGAGGAAGTCCCTGAATTGAAGTCCGAGTTAGAAGATCACTTTCGGGGACTGCTGGGTGTAGAGTTTGAACAAGATAGCGACTCCCCACAAGAGTCGGAAACAGAGGCCGAGACGGAAACAGCGAAAGAATAGAGCTGTGCGGGGGGTTAGTATTCCTACCTCCCTTTTTGACGGAGTCCCACCTTCACACCCGCCGTTACATCCACTGTGCCACGAGAGAGACAGATTTGATACAACGAGAGTCACGGTGTTCGGGGACTGTTCACCCTCACAATCCGCGAGAGACATCTCATAGGCGTCTCGTGGGTCGATAGGTTCGAGTGCGTTCGTGGCCATAGTCTGGACGAACATCCGATGACCGACGACGGGGGGCGTGACACCGACACGTTGGCAGCATACGCCGACAGAAACACGCACAACGAGGGCGACGACGGGTCCGAGCGCATCGTCTGTCACGTCGACATGGACTGCTTTTACGCATCCTGCGAGCGGCTGCGACACCCCGACCTCGCGGGCGAGCCCGTCGTGGTCGGGATGGGGTACGAGCCGGGCGAGTCGATCGGCGCGGTCGCGACCGCGAGCTACGAGGCCCGCGAGTTCGGCGTCGACAGCGCCATGCCCATCTCGAAGGCGCTGGAGCTGCTCCCCCGCCGCGTCGACGCCGATCCCGACGATCCGGACGCGCCGGACCCGGCGGAGACCGGGCGGTACCTCCCCGTCGACCTCGAGTTCTACGAGGAGGTCGCGAGCGAGGTGAAGGAGGTCCTGCGCGACTGCGCGGACACCCGCCGCGAGGTGAGCATCGACGAGGCGTACCTCGACGTCACCGACCGGACCTCGTGGGCGGTCGCAGGAGGCAGCGGCGGGAGTCCGGGCGACGGGGGCGAGGGCGGCGACGGCGGCCCCGAAGACCCGCCGCCGAGCGGCGCCGCGGGCCCGGCCGAGGCGCGGACGCTCGCCGAGGGGTACGCGCGCCACGTGAAAGACCGGATCGAGCGGGAGGCCGGGGTGCCGGCGAGCGTCGGCGTCGCGCCGAACATGTCGGCCGCGAAGGTCGCCAGCGACGCCGACAAGCCGGACGGCCTCGTCGTCGTGCCGCCGGGGTCGGTCGCCGAGTTCCTCGCGCCGCTGCCGACCGCCGACGTCCACGGGGTCGGCCCCGTCACCGAGGAGACGCTCGCGGAGCTTGGGATCGAGACCGCCGGGGACCTCGCCGCCGCCGACCGCGACCGCCTCGCCGACGCGTTGGGCGAGCGCGGCCCGGAGCTCTCCCGGCGCGCCGCGGGCGACGACGACCGCGAGGTGACGCCGACCGGCCTCCCGAAGAGCCTCTCGCGCGAGTCCGCGCTGCCGACGACCGCCGACGAGGCGACGAAGCGGGAGACCGTCTCCGCGCTCGCCGCCGACGTGGCCCGGCGCGCCCGCGAGCGCGGCTGCCTCTACCGCACCATCGGCATCAAGGCGGTCGAGCCGCCGTTCGACGTGAACACCCGCGCCCGGAGCCTCCCCGGGCCGGTCGACGACCCGGACCTCGTCGAGGAGGTGGCGCTCGACCTCCTCGACGAGTTCGACGACGCCCGCGTCCGCAAGCTCGGCGTGCGCGTCTCGAAGCTCGACTTCGCCGAGACCGACCAGGCGACGCTCGGCGGGTTCGAGGGAGGCGAGGGGGGCGGCCGAGAGCGCGGCGGCGACCGCGAGCACCCGCGGACCCGGAGCGAGCGGGGCGGAGAGGGAGACGGGGGCAAGCTCACCGACTGGGTCGGCGGGTCGCCGGACCGGAACGACGGGGACGGACCGACCGACGGGCGCGACCGGCGGGACACCGACGAGGGGCAGGCGTCGCTCGGCGACTGGGGCTGAGGGCTCCGAGGCGACCCCGGCCGCGAGCCCCGAGGCTTTTGCGCCGGGGCGCGGATCGGTCGCGCATGCCCTCCCTCCGCGCGCTCCTCCTCGGAACCGACCGCGACCGCCCCCGGCCCGACCCGCGGCTCGCCGCGCCGCCGCTGTGCTTCGCGCTCGTCTTCGCCGCCTACGCGGTCGGGCTCTTCGAGGTCACCGGCGGCGTGATCCTCCTCGCCGGGGACGCGGCGGTCGCTGGGCTACTCGCGGCCGCCGTCCTCCCGGTCCGGCGGAGCGGGCTGGTCGCCTCGTGGGCGAGCGCCTACGCCGCGCTCCTCGGGCACCGCGCCGACCACTACCTGCTGGGGCTCTCCGGGCGGTCGCTCGGGGAGCGGTTCGTCGCCCTCCTCGGCGTCGAGGGGCTCGCCGTCCTCGGCGCTGCCGCGCTCGCGATAGGCGGTCTCGGGTGGGTCGTCGGGACGGCGGGCCGCCTCGCGGTCGAGCGCGTCCGGGACGCGTGACGGACACCGGACGGCGCGACCGGGGCCGCACGACGACCGGGTATTTACGCGCCGAGCGACGACCGCGATCCATGGACGACGAAGCGGCCGACCTCTCGTGGGAGACGCTCGACTCGGCGGTCGACTACGCCTGCCCCGGCTTCGACGTGCGACGCGACGAGGTGCGGTTCCCGGACGGCGAGACGGACGGGTTCCACTACGTCGACGAGCCGCCGGCGGTCGTGGTGCTCCCGCTGACGCCCGACGGCGACGCCGTCGTCATCGACGAGTGGCGACAGGCGGTCGAGCGCGTGAACCGCGGGATCCCCGCGGGGACGATGGAGCCGGAAGACGGAGAAGAAGGCGCGGACGGCGGTGTCACCGACGAGGCTGTCGAGCGCGCCGCGGCCCGCGAGCTCGCCGAGGAAACGGGGTACGAGGCCGACGCCTTCGAGCGGCTGACGACCGTCGAGCCGACGAACGGGATGGCGGACTCGGTCCACCACCACGTGCTCGCGACCGGCTGCGAGCCGACGGCGGACCGTGATCTGGACCACAACGAGTCGATCGCGGTCGAGACGGTGCCGTACGACGACCTGCTCGCCGCGGTCGTCGACGACGGGCTGCGCGACGGGCGGGCCGTCACCGCGGTGCTGTGGTACGAACTGCTCCACCGGTAACCGCGGCTCGGGCGCCCGAGAGATGGCCGTCCGCGCGCCGTCCGACACGGACAACCATTTTGCCGAGCGCCGCCTATCCCGAGCAATGACAGATCCCTCCAGCGGCGATCCGGTTTCGGACGGGGGCGTCTCCGAGGAGTTCGACGGCGCCGGACCGGACGCCGTCGACGACGCCGGCGGCCCCGAACGGACCGGGGGGTCGCCCGGTATCGCGGTCGCGACCGCGCTGCTCCTCGGCGTGCTCGGGCCGGTCATCGCACTCGCGAGCGGCGTGGCCGTCTTCGCGATCGACTCGCTGACCGGCGGGCTCTCCCTTGTCGCGAGCGTGGTCCTCACGCTCGTGCTCGGCCAGTACGTCGCGTTCGGCGGCCTCGCTGTCGGCTACCTCGCGTGGCGCGGCCTCGACCGCGAGGGGATCGTCTCGTACCTCGGCGTCCGGGTGCCGAGCCTGAAGGAGATCGGGATCGTCCTCGGCAGCTGGGTCGTGATCCTCGTGTCGATCCTCGTTATCTCGACGATCGTCCAGCTGCTCGGGACGGAGACGGCGGCGAACCAGAGCGCCGAGCTGGCGATGGGGAACCCGGCTATCATCCCGCTTTTCATCGCGGCCTCGTTCCTCGTCATCGGCCCCTGTGAAGAGATCCTCTACCGGGGCGTCGTCCAGGGGCGGCTCCGCGAGTCGCTCCCGGCGGCCCCGTCGATCCTGCTCTCGGCCGCGATCTTCGCGACCATCCACGTGATGGCGCTGACCGGCGGCCTCTCGGCGCGGCTGACGACCGTCGTCATCCTCTTCGTGCCGAGCTTGGTGTTCGGCGCGGTGTACGAGTACACCGAGAACCTCGTCGTCCCCGCGCTGCTCCACGGACTCCACAACGCCGTGATCTTCACCGCCCTCTACGTCACGGTGACGCAACTGGACCCGAGCGAGCTGTCCGCGGTCCTCGCCGTCTGAAGACGGCGGGAACGGTCCCGGCCAGGGGACACGTTTCGCGAATATGAAAATAGACTTATGTGTATCGGCTAACAGAGTGAGATCGAACCATGGGACTGTTTAGCAGCCCGAAGTGTGACGCGTGCGGGAACAAGCTCTCGGACGCGAAGCACTTCCACTGTTCGAACTGCGGCATCGAACTCCACCTCCAGTGTGCGAAGAGCAAGGGTTGGATGCGGGAGGGCGCGACCGACAGCGGCGGCCTGCTCAGTTCGGGCGGGACGCAGTTCCACTGGGACTGTCCGAACTGCCCGCACACCGCCACCAAGAAGGTGTGAACCACGCCGAGAGGGCCTCGCCGCGTCGGGGGGCAGAAGGATTTTTGACCGCCAGACGCGCTGCGAGAGATTTTTTCTGACTCAGTACAGGTCGTCGAGGTTCTCCTCGACGTGCGAGTGCTCTGCGGCCGGGAACTCGCCGCTCGTCACGGCCTCCCTGTACGCCTCGACGGCGTCGACCATCTCGCCGCGCACGTCGCCGAACCGCTTCGCGAACGGCGGCGACCACTCGCCGAGGCCGACCGCGTCGTTGATCACCAGCACCTGCCCGTCGCAGTCGGGGCCCGCGCCGATGCCGATCGTCGGAACCTCCAGCGCCTCGGTCACCGCGCCCGCGAGGTTCGCGGGGACGTGTTCCAGCACGAGCGCGAACGCGCCGGCGTCGGCGTGCGCGCCCGCAAGGTCGATTATCTCCTCGGCGGCGTCCTGCTCCGTCCCCTGTCGGGTGTAGCCGCCGAGCCGGTTCACGTGCTGGGGGGTCAAGCCGAGGTGCGCCATGACCGGGATCCCGACCTCGGTCATGCGGCGGGTGGTCTCGACCGTGTGCGGGCCGCTCTCGATCTTCACCGCGTCGGCGTTCGCCTCCTTCAGCAGGCGGCCGGCGTTCCGCACCGACTCGGCCTCGTCGACGCCGAAGGAGAGGAACGGCATGTCGGCGACGACCAGCGCGTCCTCGGTCGCGCGCGCGACCGCCGCGGTCCGGCTCGCGACCTCGTCGAACGTCACGGGGAGCGTGGAGTCGTAGCCTAAGGCGGCGTTGCCCATGCTGTCGCCGACGAGGACGACGTCGATCCCGGCCTCGTCGACGACCGCCGCCGTCGGGGCGTCGTAGGCGGTCAGCATCGTGATCGGATCCTCGGCGTCCCGGAGTCCCCGCGTCGTGGTCATGCTCGGGATTCACCCCCGCGACGCCCTAAATTCGTCGGGAACCGGAAGCGAGCGCGGGCGCGCGGCCGACGCCGCGCTCACCGCCGACCGCCGGCGCCGCGGCCGACCGCCACCGATTTGCCGTTCGGCCGCGGAGTCCGCGGTGTGCAACCAGTCGAGCGGGCCGAGTACGAGGGGGTCGACTACGCGTGGGTGATGCAGACGACGTTCGTCGTCACCATCCTCGTCGGCGCCCCCGCCGCGGCCCTGCTGTCGACGCTCGTGACGCTGGAGTCGTGGGGCGCGCGCGCCGCGTTCGCGGTCCGGGTCGGCGCCCCCATCTGGTTCGTCACCGCGGTCGCCGTCGCGCTGTACGCGAGGCGGGCGGAGGCCGGCGACGGCGGCGCGAGTGCGGACGACGGAGCCGGTTCGGACGAGAAAATCGGCTCGGCCGGCGGCGGAGAGCCGATCGAGAACGGAGAGCCGATCGGGAACAGCGAGCCGACCGACGACGGCGAGCCGACCGACGACGGCGAGCCGACCGACGACGGCGAGCCGCCGACGAACGAAGCAGGAAAGCGAGACTGAACGCGCGCGACGCCTTTCTATACGCGCTACTTCGCGAGCAGGTCCGAGACCCACGCGAAGTCGACGCCGCCGCGCTCGGCGGCGACCGCGTCGGTCCGCGAGTCGCCGACGAACAGCGCGTCCTCCGGGGCGGCGCCGAGCCGGTCGATCGCCGCGAGCAGCGACGCCGGGTCCGGCTTGAAGCTCTCGACCGTGTCGCGGCCGACGATCGCGTCCGAGACGAGCGCGTCGTCGAGCCCGTGAGTGTCGACCGCGATGCGACACGCCGCCTCGCAGTTGAGCGAGCAGACGCCCGCGGGCGGATGCGAACCGGCGTCGGCGCTAGCCGCAGTTCCGGTCAGCCGATCCCCCAGCGGGAGCCGCGTCGACTCGCGGGCGCCGGGGCGCTCGTGGAGCGCGATCGCCTCCTCGACCTCGTCGCGGACCCCGTAGTCGTCGGCCGCGCCGAGCAGGTCCCACAGCTCCTCGGTCGGGGGGATGAGCGCGCGCTCGGCGTAGACGTCGAGGACGTCGGCGGCGACGGCGTCCCAGTCGACCGCGAGCTCGACGAGGGTGCCGTCGAGGTCGTAGACGACCGCGTCGTAGCCGGCGAGACGGGAACCGGCCAGCGCCGACTCCGGATCCCCGTCGGTCACTCGCCGAACACCCCCCGGGCGATGATCGTCTTCTGGATCTCGGTCGTCCCCTCGTAGATCTCCGTTATCTTCGCGTCGCGGTAGAGCCGCTCGACGTCGAACTCGGTCGTGTAGCCGTAGCCGCCGTGGATCTGGACCGCCTCGTTCGTCACCGACATCGCGGCCTCGCTGGCGCGGTACTTCGCTTTCGAGGCGGCGACGCGGTAGTCCTCGCCCGCCTCGGCCTGCCGGCACGCCTCGCGGACGAGCAGCCGCGCGGCCGACACGTCCGTCGACATCTCCGCGATCTTGTGCCGGATCGTCTGAATGTCGCCGATCGGCCGGTCGAACTGCTCGCGCTCCTCGGCGTACGACGTCGCCTCGTCGAGCGCGGCCTGCGCGACGCCGACCGCCTGCGCCGCGATCCCGATCCGGCCCTCGGTGAGCGTGCGGAACGCGGCCGAGAGCCCCTTCCCCGGCTCTGTGAGGCGGTTCTCGGCGGGAACCCGACAGTCGTCGAACGTGATCCCGGTGGTGTCCGAGGCGCGGAGGCCGAGCTTCTCCTCCTTCTTTCCGACCTCGAACCCGTCGGCGTCGGCCGGGACGAGGAACTGGGTGATCGCGTCGTCGGGGTCGCGCGCCTCGGCGTCCGCGTCGCCGCCCTCCCCCGCGGCCTTCGCGAAGACGATCGCGACGCCGCCGCGCTGCCCGTTCGTGATCCACTGCTTCTCGCCGTTCAGGACGTACTCGTCGGCCTCGGGGTCGTACGTCGCGGTCGTCGACATCTCGGCCGGATTCGAGCCCGCGTGCGGCTCGGAGAGGCAGAACATCCCGACCGGGCGACCCGTCTCGGCCATCTCCGGGAGCCACGCCTCGCGCTGGGGCTCGGTACCGAACTCGGCGATACAGGAGGTGGCGAGGCAGTGGACGGAGAGGGCGGTCGCGACCGCGAGCGACCCGTGCGCCAGCGCCTCGTTGACGACCGCGTAGGTGGTCTCGTCGGCGCCGAACCCGCCGTACTCCTCCGGGACCGTCAGGCCGGTCAGCCCCAGCTCCGCGAGGCCGTCCCACACTTCCTCCGGGAACGTCTCCGTCTCGTCGGCCTCCGCCGCGGTCGGCCGGACCTCCTCGGCCGCGAACTCCTCGACGAGGTCGCGGACCGCCGCCTGCTCGTCGGTGAGCGCCGACCCGACGCGTGCTCCGGTCATGTCACCGCCTTCGGTCCCTCACCGAAAAAGGTGCGCGATCGGGCGGGGGAGGGAATCTATTCCCGGGCTTCCCAGAGCGGGTACAGCTCGTCCCGCGGGGGCTCCGCGAGCGCCTCGCCGTCGATCCGGACGGTCCCCGGCTCCGCGTCGCCCTCGGCCGAGCCGGCGTCGCCGTCGCTCTCGGCGGCCTCCACGACGCCGATCTCCGCCCCCTCGATCCCGGCCGCGTCGAGCGCGCCGAGCGCGTCGTCGACCCGATCCGGCGGGACGGCCGCCAGCAGCGCGCCGGAGCCGAACGTCGCGAGGGGGTCGACGCCGAGCGCGTCACAGCAGGCCCGCGTCTCGGGGCGGACCGGGACCGCGTCGCGCTCGACGGCGAAGGCGGCCCCGCTCGCGGCCGCCATCTCGACGAGGGCGGTCGCCACGCCGCCCTCGGTCGGGTCGTGGAGCGCGGTCGCGGCGTCGCGGACCGCGGCCGCGTCGGGGACGACGCTCACCTCGTCGAGGAAGCCGGCCGCGGCGTCGAGCGTCGCCGCCGGGACGCCCGCCTCCAGACACTCCTCGCGGAAGTCGGTCGCGAGGATCGCGGTCGCCTCGATCGCCGCCCCCTTCGTGAGGAGGAGCCGGTCGCCCGGCTCGGCGCCGCCGCTCGACACGAAGCGGTCCGTCGTCCCCATCGCCGTCATCGAGCAGAGCGGGCGGTCGAGCGCGTCCAGCACCTCGGTGTGGCCGCCGACGACCGCGACGCCGAGGGCCTCGGCGGTCGCGTCGACCTGCTCGGCGACCGTCCGGAGCCGGTCGGGGTCGTCGTCGGGCAAGAAGAGCGTGTGCGTGAGCCACCGCGGGTCGGCACCGCTCGCGGCGACGTCGTTGCAGGCGACGTGAACGGCCAAGGTGCCGACCGACTCCGCGGCCAGCGAGAGGGGGTCGGCCGCGACGACGAGCGTCTCCCCGGCGTCCGAGAGATCGATCGCGGCCGCGTCCTCGCCGTAGGCCGGTCCCTGCGCCACGGCCGGGTCCGCCGCGCCGGTGGCCGCGAGCGCGGTCGCGAGCGCGTCGGGACCCAGCTTCCCGGTCATCGCTCGCGGAGCCACGCCGCGACGGCCTCGGGATCGGCGTCGAGACCGCCGCCCTGCGCGAACGTCGGGCCGCCGCCGCCCCCGCCGCCGAACTCGTCGGTGACCGCGCCGACGACTTCGCCGGCGTCGACGCCGGGGTCCCCGACAGCGTCACCGTCGACCGCGACCACGACGAACGGGGCGTCGCCGGTGCCGACCGCGGCGAGGGCGTCGGGGGCGTCGTCGCCTCCGAGCGCCTCCTGCGCCGGCTCGCGGAGCTCGTTCGGATCGGCGTCGTCGACGGTCCCGATCGCCCACCGCGCGCCGTCGACCTCGACGGTCGGGAACTCGCGGAGGCGGGCGCCGAGCAGCTCCTCGCGGGCGTTTCGGAGCTCCGCCTCCAGCCGGTCGGCCTCGTCGCGGAGGCGCGCGACCGCGTCCGGGAGGTCGCCGACGCGCGCGTCGAGCGTCGTCGCGGCGTCGAGCGCGGCGGCGTGGACGGCGCCGAGCTCGTCGATGGCCGTCGGACCGACCGCGAACTCGACGCGGGTCACGCCCTCTCCGGGGTTCGACCGGTCCAGCACCGCTATCGGGCCTATCTCCGCGGTACTCGCGACGTGGGTGCCGCCGCAGGCGGCGACGTCCCAAGGGTCACCCTCGTCGCCGACCGTCACGACTCGGACCGCGTCGCCGCCGCTCATCGCGCCCTCCTCGGTCTTGGTGTTGAACGCGATCCCGTCGACCTCGCGGGCCGCCTCGGCCGAGTGGGTCTCCCACGAGACGGGCAGCGAGTCCCAGACCGCGCGGTTGGCGAGCCGCTCTAACTCGATCAGGTCGCCGTCGCCCAGCGGCTCGGCGGTCGTCAGGTCGACGCGGACCTTCGTCTCGGAGATGTCGAAGCCGGCGTAGCCGAGGTCGTCGGCGATCCGCCGCGCGGCCCCGTACAGCACGTGCGAGGCCGTGTGCGCCCGCATACAGTACGTACGGAACGCGTCGTCGACGAGGCCCGTGACCTCGTCGCCGGGCGCGAGATCGACCTCGGCGTCGGGAGCGAGCGCGTGGACGACCGCCCCGTCCCGTTCGACCACGTCGTCGACGAGGTGGCCGTCGAGCGTCCCCCGGTCGGCCGGCTGGCCGCCCGACTCGGGGTAGAAGTACGTCTCGTCGAGGACGACCTCGCTGCCGTCGACGGACTCGACCGTCGCTTCGAACTCCCGGACCGTCGGCTCGGCCGGCGCGCGTGAAGCGGTCATTGCCGGGACGTGGGTACGGGCGGATAAATAGGTGGCCGCCGCGCTGGCATTTATAAGAGAACCGCGGTGGCGCGTGCCGACGAGCGCCCGCAGGGCGCGAGTCGCACGCGCGAGGGAGTCGGTGGTCCGGAGCGAAGCGGAGGACCACCGACGAGGCTGGGGAGGCGTGAGGTGCTGTGCGGTGCGGGGGTGGGACTCGAAGGGGCAGCCGGGAGGCGGCCTGAGGCGACGCAAGCACCGCAACGAGGGAGCGAACGGAGTGAGCGACCGAGTGAGGAGCGCAGCGAGCGTCAGGCCGCCTCCCGGCTGGGGCTTCGGCGGTGTGAGTCGACGATCCGCGCTCCACTGCTTTTGACATCCTCCTCCGCCTGAAGGCGGAGGAATCCCACGGCACCGCACCGCTGAGTTGGGATATTACGGTTCGCGGTTCACGACCTGTTCTCGCGGGGCGAAACTGCCCTCGCTGCGGTCGAACAGGTGAACCGCTGGCTGTGCCAACCAGCCGTTATCCCTATCACCGCCATCCGTGGCGAGACTCGGGAGTACCTTTTGTCGAATGTTCTCCGCACCGTTCACGTCCGCGTTCGCAACCGTCTCGCACTCCTCGCACACGTACAACCCACGTTCGACACGTTGGTTGTCGTCTGTGTGGCCGCACGCCGAACAGGACTTCGACGTAGCCCGTTCCGACACCAACTCCATGTCGATGCCTTCGGCTTCTGCCTTGTAGTCAAGCAGCGTCGTGAAGCGGTCGAACGCCCACCCGTGTAAGTCGAGATTGCCCTGGTCGCCCCAGTTGCGTGGTTCGCCGTTCTTGTCGTCTTCTCGGATGCCACCGAGGTCGCCAACGACAAGCGTCCCAACACCTCGTTCGATACACTCCTCGACAATCGCTTTCGAGAGTGCGTGCAAGAAGTGTGCCCGACGACCAGTCCGCGTCCGGTCAAGACGGGCGGCCTCACGAGACGAGGGATCGTCGCACTTGGCTTTCTTTTTCGTGAAGTAGTATTCGTCCTCTTTGAGTGCGCCACCGGGATACAACACCGACTCATCGCCGAACGAGACGGCAGCGAAATTACAAATCCCGAGGTCAACACCGGCCACCTCGTCGCCCGGTGGGTCCGGGTCGATGACGGTGCGACAGACGAATTGAAGACGCCACTCGTCGCGCTTGTAGATCGCGCGAACCTGTTGAATGTCCCACTCGGTCAGGTCAACGTCCGGGCGAGTCTCGTACTCGCACAGGATGAAGTCTGAACGGTGTTCTTTGAGGTTGCGGCCTTTCGAGAGGCGAACACGGGTGAACCGTTCGTCGTGCTTGAAGCCAGCCGCTTTGAACGACACGGTTGAACGCGGGTGGGAGTCTCCATTTTTGCGGTAGCCGGGCGGTCGGGCACGGTTATCGCCGTTCCGACGCTTGCCGAACCAGCCGTTGAACGCTTCAGCGAGTTCTTCGAGAACGCGCTGACTGGATTGAGAATGCAAGTCCGTGTAGCGTTCGTGGCTTTTGAGTTCGGCTTTGAGTTCCCCATCATCGGGGATCTCGCCCGTTTCGTCCCACTGTTCTTGTGCGTAGTAGCGACCGACGTTCCAGAGTTTTGAGGCGGCCCATCCGAGTTGGTCGAGGTCGTCACGAACCTGCCGCTGGTTCGTGATGGTGGCCTCGAAGGTTCGGACGGTTCGACTCATTTATGGCTTCATAACTGGTTATGGATGGCATTTTGTTAATAGTGTCGGTTGGCCTGGAATATCCGGCCTTGCTATCGACGGTTGATTGCGGAGGCGTTGTCGGATTCATCCTGCGCCTAAAGGCGCAGGTATTCTCCTTGATTTCGTATAAAGAGACACCGGCACCGCTCGCGACCGTTTATAAACCGTAAAAACCGCGGACCGCGCTCAGCCCTCCAGCTCGAACGCGACCTCGACCTCGGCCTGGTACTCGCGGTCGGCCGCGCCGTCCAGCTCGACGCCGAACTCCTCGACCTCCGCCCAGTAGACGTTGTCCAGCGTGTCCTCGGCGCGGTCGATGGCGTCGTCGGCCGCGGCGTCGAAGCTCTCCTCGCTCGTCCCGATCAGCGTGATCTTCTTGAACACCATGTCGCGTGCTGGTAGGGAACACGGGGAGATAAAAATACGCGTCCGCGGAGGGCGCGGGCGGACGGACCCGTCGCCCGACTACGGGCTTCCGGGCGCGCCTTCCATCACCGCGAAGTCCTCGCCGTCGCGGTCGATGCCGATGACCGCCCAGTCGTAGGGGGGTTTCGCGGCGACGAGCCGATCCTGGAGGTCGCTCGCGCGGTCGCGCCACGTGACGAAACACCGGAGGCGCGCCGCGTCGCCCCCGTCTGCGAGATACGGGTCGAGCTCGTCGTCGTCCATACACAGCACCGTCACGAACACGCGCCGCCACTTGCGTTCCGCGACGAACTCTCGTCCGCCGTCGGAGACGGTGTATCCCAGTTCGCGGAAGACGTCTCTGGCCTCGGTCGTCGGGGGGATGCTCGCAGTGGCCATCTACCTCGGAGTTCGGCACCATCCGTGATAAACTTTCTCACGATTACGGGCGCGGAGAATCGGACGGGTCGCCGGGAACAGCCGGGAGAACCGCGGACGCGGCTCGTCGTCGGAGACCGTTCACCGGGCGGGAACCCACACCGCGAGCTCACTCGTGGGCCGCGTCCCACTCGTCCGGCTTCCGGAGGTTGCCGCACTCGGTACACTGGATCCGCCCCATCGTGTCCATCGCGGTGTCGAACGAGCCGCAGTTGCCGCAGCGGAACCCCCAGCGGGACTCGCCCGCCTCGTCCTCGAACACGAGGTAGAAGGGCCCGTCCGCGCCGCGCTCGGTGCGCGACCGGTCGGTGTACACCCGCTCGCCGCTCGGCGTCGTCGACGCTTCCAGACTCATGGCGTCCCGTACCCTCCCGAGGGACTTAAGCGGCGGACTCGCGCGTCGGAGAAACAGAAAAAACCGAGACTCGGGCCGCGAGCGATCGCTACGTCCGGAACGACTCGCCGCAGCCGCACTCCGAGACGACGTTCGGGTTCTCGACCTCGAAGCCGGCGGCCTGGAGGCCGTGCTCGTAGTCGAGCGTGCTCCCGCCGATGTAGTTCTTGCTCGCCGGGTCGACGAACACCCGGAGCCCGTGGTGCTCCACGACGAGGTCGTCGTCCTCCGGCTCGGTGTCGAAGCGCATCCCGTACGACAGCCCCGCGCAGCCGCCCTGCTGGACGAACAGCCGCAGTCCGGCGACGTCGGTGTCGAGCCCCTCGCCCTCCAAGAGCGAGAGCGCTTCCTCCGCGGCGTCCGGCGTCACCTCGATCGCCGGGTCGTTCCCCTCGGTCCCGGTGTCGGCCGGTTCGGTACTCATGCGAACGCGTTCGGTACGGACACTCAAAACCCTGCCGGCGGGCGCGGCCCGCTCTCGGTTTCGGCCGGGCGGGGGCCGCGTCGGTTCCGAGCAGGGGTGCGGCTCCGCTCGGCCGGTCCGCTATTCGAACCGCTTCCGGACGCTCTCGGCGTGCGCCTCCAGCCCCTCGGCCTCGGCGAGCGTCGTGATCGTCCCGGAGAGGTCGTCGAGCGCGTCGCGGTCGAGCCGCTGGACCGTCGACGACCGGAGGAAGGTGTCGACGGAGAGCCCGCCGTACCGCTTCGCGCCGCCGTTGGTCGGCAGCACGTGGTTCGTCCCGGTCGCGTAGTCGCCCGCGGCGACCGGCGAGTACGGCCCGAGGAACACCGAGCCGGCGTTCGTGATCCGGTCTAAGAGCGCCTCGTCGTCGTCGGCCACGATCGAGAGGTGTTCGGCGGCGTACTCCTCGGCGAACAGCACGGCCTCGGGCATCGAGCGCGCGTGAAGGACGCCGGAGGCGTCGTTGTCGAGCGCGGCCCGGATCGTCTCCTCGCGCTCGCGCTCGGCAGCCTGCGCGTCGACCGCGTCCGCGACCGCCTCGGCGAGGGCGGCGTCGTCGGTGACGGCGACGACCGAGGCGTTCGGGTCGTGTTCGGCCTGCGCGACGAGGTCGGCCGCGACGAGGTCGGGATCTGCGGTCCCGTCGGCGAGGACGAGCACCTCGCTCGGGCCCGCGAGGAAGTCGATCTCGACGTCGCCCTGCACGACCGACTTGGCCGCGGTGACCCACTTGTTCCCCGGCCCGACCACCTTCTGGACCCGCGTCACGGTCTCCGTCCCGTACGCGAGCGCGCCGATCGCCTGCGCGCCGCCGACCTGGTACACCGCGTCCGCGCCGGCCTCGTGGATGGCGGCGAGGGTGACCGGATCGAGCTCCTCGGCCGGCGGCGTGGCGACCGCGACGTGGTCGACGCCGGCGACGACCGCGGGGACGATCCCCATCAGCGCGCTGGAGGGGTACGCGGCCGCGCCCCCGGGCACGTACACGCCGACGCGATCGATCGGGCGGAAGCGGCGGCCCAGCTCCCGGCCGCCGAAGTCGTCGCGCCAGTCCTCGGGGCACTGCCGCTCGTGGAACTCGCGCACGTTCGCGGCCGCGTCCCGAACCGCGTCGAGGACGGGGTCGTCCGCGTCGGCCAGCTCGTCGTGCGCCCGCGCCGCCTCGTCCGTCACGTCGACGTTGCCGACGGCGACGCCGTCGAACTCCTCGGCGAACTCGCGGACCGCGACGTCGCCCTCCTCGCGGACCCGGTCGACGATCTCCCGCACGTCTTCGCGGACCCCCTCGACGCCGGCGTCGCGCTCGAAGAGGGCGCGCCGCTCGGCCGGCGAGAGGTCCGCGACGGTTCGTACGTCCATACGCGTCTTCGGGGACGGCGGGGCAAGGGCGTTCCGACTCGGCCGACGCGCGCGCACGCTCGGTGGATGGTTGGGCTCGGCCGCGCGGACACGACCGCCGCCGACTCAGCCCAGCCGACGGATCCCGGTCACGTCGAGGACGGCGAGGGCGACGAGGGCGGCAAGGAGCGCGGCCGCCGCGAAGAGGACCGGGGCCGACACGGCGACGGCGACCTCGTAGGGCGCCACCAGCCGCGTCGTGCCGCGGAGGAGGAAGGAGACGAACACGAGACCGAAGGCGGCGAACGCGAGGGCGACGAACCGGGAACGGTCCATGCGGCCGCTCAGTCCGTCTGCGGGACGCCCGCGCCGTGCGGGCCGTGCCCGTGGCGGTCGCGGCGGGGCTCGAAGTCGGTACACATGTCGTAGAACACCGCCTCGGGGTCCTTGTTCCACTGCCACTTCCAGCGCGTGCGGACGAGCAGCGACAGCTTCCGGGTGAGCGACAGCTCGGGCGTGGTCGATACCGTGTCGTACCCGAGGTTCCGGATGAGGCGGTGGTGGTCGACGTACAGCACCGCCGCGAGCAGCACCGCGAGTTGGCAGTCCTCGGGGAGGTACTTGATCCCCGCGACGCCCTCCTCGTAGAGCCGCTCGGTGCGGGCCATCTCCTCGCGGATCGCGGCCGCGACGCTGTCGTCGAACTCCAAGTCGAGGATCTGCTGCTCGCTCACGCCGTGACGCCGAAGCGTCTCCAAGGGGAGGTAGATCCGGTCGCGCTCGACGACGTCCTCGCGGACGTCCCGGAGGAAGTTCGTCATCTGGAACGCCTCGCCGAGCTTCGTCGCGTGGGGGAGCGCCTCGGCCTCGGTCTCGGGGTCGAGGTCCATGATCGCCGTCATCATCCGGCCGACGGCGGCCGCGGAGCCGTCCATGTACGCCTCCAGGTCCGCGTACGTCTCGTAGCGGTCGGTATCGATGTCGCTCGCCATCGCGTCCACGAACGAGTGGACGTCCTCGTCCGGGATGCCGTTCTCCTCGCACACCTCCGCGAACGCCTCCAACACCGGGTCGTCGGTCGGCTCCTCGCCGAGCGCGGCCGCCCGGAGGCGGTCGAGTTCGGCCCGCTGCTCGGCGGGCGGTGCGGTGTCCTCGGCGTCGACGACCTCGTCGGCGATACGGAAGAATCCGTACAGCACGTACGTCGGATGGCGGATCCGCTGGGGCAGCAGCCGGGTGGCGACGTGGAACGTCTTCCCGGTGCGGCGCTGGATCCGCTTGCTCCGGGCAACCTGCTTTTGCTCTACCATGCTGACCTCGGAAGGTCGGCGTGGAGGGTCGCGTACGGGTCGCCCATCATGGAAGAAAGGTCGGCCTCCAAGAACATAACAGTTCGCACGACCCAGTCTGGTTCTCGGTCACCCGTGTTAATTCCGGCGACTCACGGGTTCGCGAAGGGGGATTCGGCGTCAGTAGGCGTGCGTGGGCGTCAATAGAACGTGTCGCTACAGTCGTAGACGACGCCGTGAGACGGGCAGACGTACTTACAGTGCCGGTGGTACATCGGCGTCTCGCAGACCGGACACGGGCGGCCGCCGTCGTTCCTCGATTCCTCGCTCACGGCGGATCCACGCGGCCGGGAGACAAAACCCTGTCCGATGGTCGCCCGTCCCGCAGTACCTGACCAGTCAGTCGTCCGGGGTCGGTCGGCTGCGAGGCCGATCAGCTGTCGGCCAGCCGGTCGTAGACGGACCGCGCCACCCGCTCCTCGCCGAACGGGAGCGTCAACACGCCCTCCCAGTCGGAGCCGGTGAGCGCGTCGACGGTCTCCCGGTCGAGCTCGACGCGCCGCACCTCGGTCCCGTCGAGCGTCATCGACACCACGAACGCCGCCGGGTCGTCGGTCGCGCCGGCCTCGTCGAGCCGGGTCCGGAACGCCTCGACGCCAGCGTCGGGGAGCACCACCTGAACGAGGAACTCGTCCTCCTCGGCGAAGACGCCCTTGACGCGGTCGAGGTCGCTCGCGTCGAACAGCAGCGCGTCGGTCCCGTCGTCGTCGGTCAGCCGCGCCTCGAACGGCGCGTCCGGGTCGACAGCGGCCGATTCGGGGCCGTCGTCGGCCTCCTCCGAACCCCCGCCGGCCGGGCCCGAACCGCCGCCGAGCCCGCCGACCGCCCCCCCGTCCGTCACCGTCGCCGCGCCCGCGAAGCCGACGGCGCCGACCGCGCAGGCCGCGCCGAGGCCGCCGAGCACGCCCCGCCGAGAGATGTCCATACCTCGCGGTTCCGGCGAGCGGTAAAAAGGGTTACACGCCGATTTGCGCGCGCGATAACTGCGGAGCGGAAATCCGGAACGTTCGCGGCCGCGGGCCGGCCGCGAGCGCGACGAGACCGTCGGCTACGCCGGCGCGAACGCGACCTCGTCGCGGGTCGTCGTCTCGCCGAACAGCCAGTCCGCGTGGTCGACGGCGTACTCGCGGTGCTGCTCGGTGATGTAGCCGAGGGCGTCCTCGACGACGACGGGGCGGTAGTCCCGGAGCCCCGCGCTGCCGGCGGTGTGGAGGACGCAGACGTTCGCGAGCGTCCCGCAGATCAGTAGATCGTCGATCCCGTGGGCGTCGAGGTACCCCTCCAGGTCGGTGTTGTAGAACGCGTCGTAGGTGTGCTTCTCGACGACGTGGTCGCCGTCGCGCACGTCGAGGTCGGCGACGAGCTCCGCGTCCCACGACCCCTCGACGACGTGTTCGCCCCATCGGTCGAACTCGTCGTAGTAGTGGGTCTCATCGAACTGCTCGGGCGGGTGGACGTCGCGGGTGTAGACCACGCTCGCGCCGGCCTCGCGGGCGCGGTCGACGAGCGCAGTCACGGGCTCGACCGCCGCCTCGCTCGGCTCGGCGTAGAGGCTCCCGTCCGGGTGACAGAACCCGTTTTGCATGTCGACGACGACCACCGCGGTTGCTGTCGGATCGAACGCCATGCCGAGGGTTGGCGCGCGGCGGACAAAAACCGTCGTCCCCGCCGCGACGAGCGCGCGATGAAGTCGCGACGAGCGCGCGATGAGGTCGCGACGAGCGCGCGATGAGGTCGCGACGAGCGCGCGGCACCCGACCGCCGCCGCGACCGTCGAACCGCGCCGAAAAATCCGCCGGCCGCGGCGCCGAAGGAACCGACAAACTACTTACCGGAGCGGCCGATCACATTCGTATGCGACGGGTTCTCACCCCATCGACCGCGGCCGCGGTCGTCGCCGCGGCCGCCCTCCTGTGTGTCGCCTTCACCGCCGGCGTCGCCGCCGCTCCGGACACCGGCGCGGTCCCCTCCGCGTCCGCCAGCGGGCCGGGGACACCGGGCGCGACGCCCTCCGCGTCGGCCGACGAGTGCGGTCCCGGCGACGGCACCGAACTAGTGGGCTGTTGGAACGGGACCCACTACGAGGAGTCGGTCCACTTCGCGGAGACGGACGGGCTCAACGAGTCCCAGCTGTCGGCGCTGACCGACCTCACGATGGCCCGCGTCGAACACGTCCGGCAGCGGCCGTTCAAGCGGGACGTGCCGGTTGAGACGGTCACCCGGAGCGAGTACGTCAACGACACCGCGAGCGGCAACGGCTCCGAGGCGTTCCGGCGCTGGAACGACCAGGTGTGGGAGGCGCTGTTCGTCGTCGGCGACGACACGAACGCGAACGACGAGATCGACTCCGTGTTCGGCGGCGCGGTCTCCGGCTTCTACTCGCCCGCGCAGGACCGGATCGTCATCGTCGTCCCCGACGGCGAATCGCCCGACATCGACCCCTCGACGCTCGCGCACGAACTCCTCCACGCGATGCAAGACCAGTACCACGACCTCACCCGGCCCCGCTACGTCGGCGCCACGCAGGACGGCGACCTCGCGGTGGACGGGATCGTGGAGGGGGAGGCGGTCCACGTCGAGGAGCGCTACGCCGCCCGCTGCGCGGATAACTGGACCTGCGCCGAGGCGCCCGAGGGCGGCGGAGGCGGCGGCGACGGCGCCGACTTCAACTTCGGCATCCTCCAGACCGTCCTCCAGCCGTACGGCGACGGCGCGCTGTACGTCCGCGAGCTCCGCGCCGAGGGCGGGTGGGCGGCCGTCAACGAGACGATGAACGACCCGCCGACGTCGACGGCGGAGGTTATCCATCGGAACCCCGACTACGAGGAGGGCAACGTCACGTTCGAGAACTCGGCGACCGAGGGGTGGGAGACCTACCCGGACCAGGGCGTCGACGGCGCGGAGACCGCGGGCGAGGCGTCGATGTTCGTGATGTTCTGGTACCAGAGCCTGGAGTACCGGTACGCCGTGTTAGAGCCCGACGCGACCGTCCGGCAGAACGTCCAGATCCACCTCGACACAGAGGCCGACCTCCGGACGCGCGCGACCTACAACTACGCGCACCCCGTGACGGGCGGGTGGGCCGGCGACGAGCTGTACCCCTACCGGAACGGGGACCGCGACGGCTACGTCTGGGCGACCGAGTGGCAGACCGAGGCGGACGCCGCGGCGTTCCGCGACGCCTACGTGCGGATGCTGGCCGCGCACGGCGAGGCCGACTACGCCGACGGCACCGTGTACGAGATCGGCGAGGAGAGCGACTTCCCCGGCGCGTACGGCGTCGAGCGCGACGGGACGAGCGTGACGATAACCCACGCGCCCTCGCCGGAGGGCGTCCTCGAACTCCGGCCGGAGGCCGACCTCGCGCTCCCGGACGCGAACGGCACCGACGGCGGCGACGGAAACGACGGCGGAGACGGCGACGGCAACAGCAGCGACGGGGGTGACGGCACTGACGGCGGCGACGGGAACGGAAGCGGCGACACTGACGGCGACGACGGGAACGGAAGCGGCGGCACTGACGGCGACGACGGGAACGGGAGCGGGGACACGGACGACAGCACCCCCGGGTTCGGCGTCGCGGCGGCGGTCGCGGCGCTCGCGGCGCTCGGACTGCTCGCGCGGCGGTCGGCGTGAACTGACCCGCTGAGAGATCGGCGCGCCCCCGCCGCGACACGGGTGGCTTTTCGTCCCCGCGGCCGAACCGGGGCGTATGAGCGAGTTCGACATCGTCGACGCGGCCGCGGTCCGGGAGGGCCGCGCGACCGACGCGTACTTCGAGCGGACCGAGGCGGCGCTGGAGGCGGCCGACCGGAACCCGCGCGTCGTGGCCGAGGTGACCGCGGACCAGTTCCCGGACGGGGAGTTCGAGCTGTTCGCCGGCCTCGGCAACGCCGTCGAGCTGCTCGCCGGCCGCGACGTCGACGTCGACGCGATCCCGGAGGGACGCCTGTTCGACGGCGGCCCGGTGATGCGGATCGAGGGGCCGTACCTGGCGTTCGCGCGGCTGGAGACGTCGCTCCTGGGCTTCCTTTCACACGCCTCCGGGATGGCGACGGCGGCGCTCGACTGCCGGGTGGCCGCGCCGGACTCCTCGGTGCTCTCGTTCGGCGCGCGCCACGTCCACCCGGCGATGACCGCGGCGGTCGAGCGCTCGGCGCTGGTCGGCGGGTTCGACGGGTTCTCGCACGTCGCCGCCGGGGAGCTGATCGGCCGGGAGGCGTCCGGGACGATGCCCCACGCGCTCGCCATCTGCTTCGGGCGCGGCGAACAGGAGGCCGCGTGGCGCGCCTACGACGAGGGCGTCCCCGCGGACGCGCCCCGGATCGCGCTGTGTGACACCTACTCCGACGAGGTCGACGAGGTACTCCGCGCGGTCGAGACGCTCGGCGACGACCTCGACGGCGTCCGCCTCGACACGACCGGCTCCCGGCGTGGCGACTTTCGGCACATCATCCGCGAAGTTGGGTGGGAACTCGACGCGCGCGGCCACGGGGACGTCGACGTGTACGTCTCCGGCGGGCTCGGCCCCGCGGACCTCCGGGAGCTGCGCGACGCCGTCGACGGGTTCGGCGTCGGCGGCTACGTCTCCAACGCGGACCCGGTCGACTTCGCGCTCGACCTCGTCACCGTCGGCGGCGAGCCGGCGGCCAAGCGGGGGAAGCTCTCCGGCGCGAAGGACGTCTACCGCACCGCCGACGGCGCGCACGCGGTCGGGCTCGCGGACCGCTCGGGCCCGGAGGGCGCCGAGTCGCTCATGGAGCCCGTGATCCGCGACGGGGAGGTGGTCGCCGAGGGCGCGTTCGACCTGTCGGCGGCGACGGAGCGGGCGCTCGCGGACGCGGAAGCAGTTGAGTACGGAACGAGCGAGTAAACTACCCTACCCTACTCGCTCACGGCGCTGCCGTTCGCTTCGTTGAGGGTAGGGCTTTCGCGTGGACTCCCGTTCTGGCCATCGCTGGCAGGCTCGTAATCGCCGTTCACGTTCAACGTCCCGCGATTCAAGCGCACGTTTACGGGTGCGCCTCCGCCCGACGACGTTTGCGTCGAGCGGAGATGCTTCAGACCGATGTTCTTCGCCGCATTATAGTCCGCGTGCGGTGAGTATCCGCACTTCAGGCACTCAAACATGTCTTGCCCGTCTGAGGTCGGGCGGTTGTTCTCGTGAGTGAATCCGCACTTGGAACACCGCTGGGAGGTGTAGGCGGGACTCACCTGTTCAACCGAGACGCCGACCATCTCGGCTTTGTACTCGACGTATTCGAACAGGCGTCGGAACGCCCATGCGTGGAACTTCTTGGCGTTCGGCATTCGTTCACGAATTCCCGTCAGGTTCTCGAACGCGATCACGTCACAGTCGTGTTCGACTGCTTCTGCGACGAGTTCTTTCGAGACGGTGTGTAAAAAGTGGTCGTAGCGTCCGGTCTCGGTGCGTCCGACCGACTGGATAGTTTCGTGAGCGGCTCGCGTCCCACGCTGTTGGAGCGATCCGCGCCGCTTTTCGAACTCGCGGTGCCAGTGGTTCAACTCTGCTCCGTTCCAGAACGTGCCGGTTGACGTGACGGCGACGTTTTCGATGCCGAGGTCAACGCCGAGGACTGTGCTGTGCTCGTCGTTGCCTTCGTCGGCAGTCTCGAACTCCACGTCCGCCTTTGTGCGGACGTGAAGGTAGAATTCACCGTCGCGGTAGTGGAGTTCCGCGCCCGTCACGTCGTAGTCGTCGTTGAACAGATACTCCGCGTGGGGCGTTTCTCTACTCTCGTCAGGAAGGACATACTCAGCCGTGATACGTCCCTCAACGGTTGAGAGCGTCGCGTGGTCGTCGTTGAACGTCGCACATCGCTTGTCGTAGACGAGCGTCGGGGCGGAGAAGCGCGGCTTTCCCGCGTAGTCACCCTGTTTCCAGCGTGCGACAACGCTCTGGACGGCGTCGGCGGCCTTGTTGCGAGCGTTCTGGACGAGATTCGCTTGGAGCCTCGTTTTGGCCCGCACGTCGTCGTAGGTTTCACGCTGGAGTTGGGCTTTGCTCGTCGTCTTGTACTCACCTTGCCAGGCGTGGTCAACGACGTAGTTGGCGGCCCACAGGAACTCGGAGATGGTTTCGTGGAGGAAGGCGGCGTCGCTGTCGGCCACGTCGAGTTTGACGGGGACCGTGCGACGTACCTCCATCCGTAATTCAGATGTCACGCTAAGTCTTTATAATAATACTGTTTTTGGAGGAGAGTTAGCCACGTGTGGAACGTGGTAATGACGGTATCATGTCGGTTTCCTCCCCGACCTACTCGCTCCCTTCGGTCGCTCCTTGAGGTCGGGGGCTCCACCTTGAATTACGCTGAAACGGGACGCGCGGCCGGCGATTCGGAAAAAGCGGGCCGACTACAGCTCCTCGACGGCGCCGCCGTCGGCGCGCTCCCGGAACACCTGCCCCTCGATGAGCGTCACCATCGTGTCCTCCTCCTGCCACGCGGTGGGCGAGAGCTTCGCCTTGCGGCAGGTGCGCGAGAGGAACTCCGCGGCCGACCAGCCGTTCTCGACGGGGACCGTCGGGTAGAGCCAGCCGTGGGCGTTGCCGCTGTCGACGGCGACGCCGTGGGTGCCGATCTCGAGGTCCTCGGCCGGGTCGTTCGTGAGGACGGTGTTGGAGACGACGAACACGGAGACGGAGATGTTGTCGAGCTCCTTCGGCTCCACCTCGGAGCCGCAGGAGTCGCCGGAGGCCGCCTTGATCGCGGCCTCGACGATGGCGTGGCCGAGCTGATCTGAGGTGTCCCGCGCGCCGGCGCAGCCGCGGAGGCGGCCGCGACCCCGGGTGGACTGGAGCCGGACGAAGGCGCCCGTGCGGGCGTAGAACGCCTCTCGCATGCTGCCGGGCTGTTCGCGTTGCCCGTGTCGAACGAACGACTCGACCGCCTCCCGCGCGAGTTCGACCGCTCGTGCACCGTCGTCGTACGACAGCTGAACGGTCTGAGCCTCGGACATGAGAGTCCATTACAGTGCTGACGACTTGAACGCTTCCCTTGTGGCACCGTTCTCGCGGGGCTCGCGGCATCTCCGGCGAAACCCGCCGCGAACGGCCCGAAGGCGCCCCCGACCGAACCGCTTATTCGCCGGCGGGCGAAAGGACGGACCGGACAGAGGGAGCCCGACTCCCGTGCCCTTGGCATGAGGAAAGTCCCCCCACCGGCCGGACGGGCGACCGGGCACACGCCCGGAGTCGGAGACGGCTGGCTCTGGAACAGCAACGAGACCCCCCGCCTCGACCGATGAGTCGCGTGCGGTCGCCTCGGCGACCGACGGCGTTCGCGGGGTCACCCGCGAACGCGCGAACCGACCCGCAAGGGGAGGGAGTTAACCCGACGAGGGTCGACGGGCGGGAACGGATGGAACGGCGAATCCTCGCCGGTGCAAGTCCGCGCCACAAGGTAGTCCGGCCGCGGCGCGGACGCTCAGCCGAATGTCGGGACGAACCGAAGGGGGCTTACTCCCCTCAGTCCGCTCACACCGACCAGCGGCGCGACTCTCGCGATTATTTATAAATGAACGAGCGGTGGCGCGTGCCTCCGAGCGGCCGCCGAAGGCGGCTGCGAGGAGCACGCGCGAGGGAGTCGCTGGCTCCCGGAGCGAAGCGGAGGGTGCCAGCGACGAGGCTGGGGAGGCGTGAGGCGCGGTTGCGGTGCTGTGGGGGTGGGAATCGAAGGGGCAGTCGCGAGGGCGGCGCAGGCGACGTAAGCACCGAACGAGGGAGCGAACGGAGTGAGCGACCGAGTGAGGCGCGCAGCGAGCGTGCGCCGCCCTCGCGACTGGGGCTTCGGTGGTGTTCGCGTCGATCGGTCGTTTATAAATCGCACCATCGTACAGCCGAGCCGCTGGGACTTCGGCGGTGTTCGTCACGGATCTGCCCGCAACGATTTATAAACAAGCCGCTGGGACTTCGGCGGTGTTCGTCACGGATCTGCCCGCAACGATTTATAAATAAGCGGCTGGGACTTCGGCGATGTTTGTCACCTGTCCGCGCTCAACGGCTTATAAATGACCGACTAGAAACTCCGAGACAAATCCGTCTTAGGCCGTCTCCATTTCCTTTTCCAGCTCGCGGAGCTTCTCGATGCGGTTCTCCGTCGAGGGGTGCGTCGAGGCGATCTTCCCGACGAAGCCGGCCTTGATCGGGATGATGAAGAACGCGTTCATCTCCGCCTCCTCGCGGAGGTCCTCCTCGGGCACCTTGTCCATCCGGCCGTCGATCGTCATCAGCGCCGAGGCGAGCGCGCCGGGCTGCCCGGTGATCAGCGCCGCGCCGCGGTCGGCGGAGTACTCGCGGTAGCGCGAGAGCGCGCGGATCAGGAGGAACGAGATCACCCACACCAGAAGCGACGCGACGATCGCGACGATGACGGGCGCGCCCTGCCGGTTGTCGCCGCTGAACAGCCACCCCCACCGGACGATGAAGAAGGCGATCGTCGAGAGGAACGAGGCGATGGTCATCACCATCACGTCGCGGTTCTTGACGTGGGCGAGCTCGTGGGCGAGGACGCCGTCGAGTTCGTCCTCGTCGAGCGCCTGGAGCAGCCCGGTCGTCACCGCGACGGTCGCGTTCTTCTTGTTCCGGCCGGTGGCGAACGCGTTCGGCACCTGCGTGTCCGCGACCGCCACCGTCGGCTTCGGCAGATCGGCCTGCTGGCTCAGGCGCTCGATCCGGCGGTGGAGGTCCGGATACTCGTCGGGGTCGACCTCGCGGGCACCCATGCTCCGCAGCGCCAGCTTGTCGCTGAAGAAGTACTGCGCGAGCGAGAACATCCCGAACATCGCGAGCGTGAAGATGATCCCGACGTTGAACACCTCGATCAGGACGCCGATGAACACGACGTAGAGGGCGAAGAGGAGGAACATCGTGAACCCCATCCGTCCACGGAGTCCCCAGTCTGTCTTCCAGTCCATGCCCGGGAGTTACCGCTCGGCGCGTTAAAGCCTGCCGGAGCCGCGAACGATCCGGCCTGCCGGAGCCGCGAACCCCCCAGCCGGAACCCGCCGTCCGCGGGCGGGCCGGACCCCCGAACCGCGGCGCGCGGCTCCACGCCAACGGTGCGCTTTTGCCCGGCGGCGGCGACGCCGATCCATGGAAACCGTCCTCGTCACCGGCGGCCGCGGCGCCTCCGGGCGCTGGGTCGTCGACCGCCTCGCCGGCGACTACGAGGTCGTCGTCGTCGACTACGACCACCCCGGGCTCGGCGTCGACCCGGCCCCGAACGTCTCGTTCCGCGCGGCCGACCTCGCCGAGCGCGACCAGGCGCTCGACGTCGTCGCCGCCGTCGACCCCGACGCGGTCGTCCACTGGGCCGCGATCCCGGTCGCCGGCACCCACCCCGAGGGGCGGGTGTTCGAGACGAACGCGCTCGCCGCGAAGCACGTCCTCGACGCCGCCGGCCGCGCAGACGCCCCGGTCGTCCAGGCCTCCAGCGACGGCGCCTACGGCTTCTTCTTCGCCGATCCGACCCCGTTCCCGGACGAGCTACCGATAACCGAGGCCCACCCGCTCCGCCCCGAGGACCCGTACGGGCTCTCGAAGGTGACCGCGGAGGCGGCCGCGGGCGCTGTCGCGCGCCGCCACGACGTGCCCGCGGTCTCACTGCGCCCGTCGTGGATCCAGTACCCCGGCGAGTACGCCTGCCGCGCGGAGGAGTACGTGACCGACCTCGACGCGGGCGCCGGCAACTTCTGGTCGTACGTCGACGTCCGCGACGTGGCCGACCTCGTCGCGACCGCGCTCGCCGACCTTCTCGGCGACGGCCCCGCGGTCGCCCCCGGAACTCACGAGGCGGTCAACTGCGTCGCGGCCGACAACGCGCTCGGCCGGCCCCTGCTCGACCTCCTGCGGGAGTCGTACGGCGAGATTCCGGACGCCTGCGCGGTCGACGAGAGCGAACTCACCGAAGGCGACGACCGCGGCGCGTACGCGATCCGAAAGGCCGAGCGGCTGTTCGGGTGGACGCCGGCGCGCGCGTGGCGCGACGCGGCCGCCGAGGCGGTCGCCGAGCCGACGCTGTTCGAGGGGTAGATCCGGTGGAGCCCCTTCGCGTTCCCAAACAGAGGTTCGGCCGAACAAGGCCTCAATCGTCGGAATAGCCGACGAACCGCGCCATCCGACGAACCGTCGTCTCGGTGACCTCGTCTTCGACCCGAGCGACCGCCCGGTCGACAGTCGCCTCGCGCAGCGACACGACCGCCCACGGAGCGACAAACGACTCTCGGTCGAGCCCTCCCTCGGCGAACGCGCCGGCGAGCGGCACCGACGCGTCGTACTCCTTGGTCGAGATCCCCGCCCCGATGTACTGCTCACCCGCGAACGGGTGGGAGCCGTCGCTGACGATCAGGTAGGGCCGCCGCGGCGCGTCGCCGAACGGGTCCGACGCGACGACCACGGTTCCGCGTCGATACATCAGCCGTCGGTCGATTCGTCTCCCGACTCGTCCGCGTCGAGATCCGGGAGGTCGGCGTCCCAGTCGTCGGTCCGGTCGTAGCCGTCGCCCGCGAACGCGTCCGCGACCGCGCGGAGACCGATCTGGGCCGCGGTGTGGGCGTCGTACGCCTCGGCGTTGATGGCCCAGTACTCGCCCTTGTGCCGGACGAGCCCCCGCTGTTCGAGTCGCCTGAGGGTCGTGCCGACGCTCCCGCGGGGGACATCGATCTCTTCCGCGAGCTCGCTCGGCCGGAATCCCAGCTCCGGGTTCCGAGCGAGGAACTCGAGGATCCGACGCCCGTTGGTGTCTTCGTCCGGGAGATCCGTGGGACGGTAGCTCTCGAAGTCGACCGGCATGTAACTGTGTGTAATCTTACGTCGACAAGAGTAATAACGCTGTGGGTAATCGGTCCCGTGGGCCGGTGAGAGCGGCAACGCGGCCCCGGCCGCGGCGGTCCCGGATCGGCGACCCGGGACGACTCCTCAGATCGACAGGATGGCGTTGACGAGCGTCCGCGTCGCGATGGCGGTGCCCGCGCCGAGCCACGTCAGGAGGACGAAGTGGATGTAGCCGTTCGCGGGGTTGCCGCCGTCGATCCGGCGGATCATCTGCGAGGAGAGCGCCGCGTTGAACAGCACGACCGTCAGGAGGAGGTACTCGATGAGCGGGATGTCGTACGCGCCGGGGTAGACGATCTGGCCGATGTCCATCTGGTCGAGCCCGAAGTCGGAGGTGAGGTCGGCTAAGATCGCGACGATCTCCAGCCCGATGAAGAAGGCGAACGTCGCGGCCGCCGTGATCCCGTACAGCAGCCCGATGAACGTCATCGCCGCCTGGCGGCGCTGCTCGCGGAGCTGGTTGACGGCGTTCATGTTCTTCGAGATCAGCTCGCCGAGCATCTTCGGGTCCCCGCCCATCCGCCGGCCGACCAGGTACATCTCGGAGAACTTCTGGATGAGGTACGAGCGCGTGTCGCGCGTGAACGCTCGCCACGCGCCCTCGGTGCTGATCCGCATGTTGAGGCGGCGGTAGAGCCGCTCGATGGCCTCGGAGAGCTCGCCGAAGTTCTTGTCGCGCAGCGTCGTCAGCACGTCCGTGGTCGTCGACTGCTTCGCGCTCTCGGTCGCGCCCAGCGCGCGCACGAACGACGGGAACTCGCCGTCGCGGGCCGTGATCGCCTGCTCCTCGTTCCGGAGGACCACCCCGGTGATGATGAGCGGCGAGATGGGGACCGAGAGGTACAGCGGCAGCCGCACGTCGTCGAGGAAGAAGAGGAGGCCGGGGAGGCCGGGACCGTAGCCGAACATCCCGGCGGCCGTGATCCCGATGAGGACGAAGGAGAGCCCGCCGCCGCCGATCAGAGAGCCCCACAGCTTCAGGTCGCCGGGCGCGCGCTCGTCCGGGTGGTACCAGATCGGGTCGTACGGCGACGTCGCGCGGATCATCGCGTAGAAGCCGAGCTGAACGAAGACGAAGAGGACGATGACGGCCGCGACCGTCGCGGTCGGGTCGTTGCCCGTGAGGATCGGGAGGACGACGGCGAACACCAGCGCGAACGTCATCGAGAGGATCATCGACATGTACAGGTCCTTCATCACCTCCAGGTTCGAGAGCGCGGACTCGTAGCGGGTCTCGTACTGCGCGAGCATGACGTCCTGCTCGGAGACGAGGAACTCCTCTAACGACTGCCCCGCCCCCATCGTGTAGCCGAGGCGGTCGAAGAAGTCGGCCATCGCGTCGGAGGGGACCTCCTGCGCGCGGCGGCGACACGCGTCGTCGAGGCTCTGGTTCCACGTGTCGACGAGGTGGACGACGCGGCCGATCTCCTCGGCGGCGACGCCGTACTCCTCCTCTTGCGCCAGCGTCCGGAACACCTCCATCCGGTCGATGTTCGTCGTCGACAGCACCGTCATGTGGGTCATCACGAGGTGCAGCTGGTTGTCGATCTTCGTCTCCAGGCTGGAGAGGTAGATCTTCGGGTAGATGACGGCCGCGAACAGCACGAGCCCGCCGAACATCGGGATCGGGACCCGGGCGGCGAAGGGGAGCGGAAGCGCGACCAGGCCGACGACGCTCCCGAGGAACACGAACACGGCCGGCAGCAACACGAGGCCGACGTACTTCCCCTTGGAGATGTCGAGCTGCTCGTACGACTCCATCACCTCGGAGGTCAGCTTGGCGGCCGTCGCGAGCCCGTCGCCCATCCGTTTCACGGCCATCGGTCAGCTCACCTCCGTCGTCGGCTCGCCGGCCGCCGTCAGTGCGCCCTTCATCGTCGCTACCTCGTGTTCCGGTGCATGTCGAAGGGGAGCCCCTCGACGCCGTCGCGCTGGAAGGAGTTGATCGCGTCGTTCACCTCGTGGTAGCCGAGGATTCCCTCCTGGATCATCCGCTCGATCAGCTCCGCGCGGAAGTCGAGGTCGTCGTAGATGTCGCGGGTGTCGGCGTACCCCAGCAGGGTCGCGATCTGCTCTTCGAGCACGTAGGAGTTGTTCATCCCCTGGAAGACGATCTCGTCTTCGACGGGGTCCCAGCTGAACACCTCGCGGGTGACGACCCCCTCCATCTCCTTGGAGTACCCCTCGATCTCCTGGACGCTCGTCACGCGGCGCAGCACCTGGTCGCCCTGCTTCACGCGGTTCTGGAACAGCGCCACGTCGGCGTTGTCCATGAACGTCTCCGGGACGTTGATCGGCTCGGAGGTGAACCGCTGGATCATCGAGACGATGTCGGACGCGTGGAACGTCAGCATCACGGGGTGGCCGGTCTGGGCGGCCTGGAACGCCATGCGACCCTCGGCGCCGCGGACCTCGCCCACGATGATGTAGTCGGGACGCGACCGCAGCGCGGCGGCGACGAGGTCGAACATGTCCACGTCGGAGGAGCCCTCGCCGCCCCCCTCCCGGGTCAACAGCTGCTGCCAGGTGCTGTGCGGCGGGATGACCTCCGCGGTGTCCTCCGCGGTGTAGATCTTCGAGTCGTCCGGGATGTACGAGAGGATGGCGTTCAGCGTCGTCGTCTTCCCGGACGCCGTCTCCCCGACCACGAACACCGTCTGCTCGTTCTCCAGGCAGAGCCAGAGGTACGCCGCCAGCTCCGGCGAGAGCGTCCCCCAGTTGGTGATCTGGTTGATCGACAGGGGGACCTCCTCGCCCTGCCGGATCGTGAGCGAGGAGCCCTTCAGCGACACGTCGTCGGAGTAGATGATGTTGATACGCGACCCGTCCGGCAGCGTGGAGTCGACGATGGGGTCGGAGTCGGAGAGCGGGTCCCCGATCCGCTCGCCCATGTTGCGCAGCCAGTTGTCGAACTCCTTCGGGGTGCCGAAGTCGACGGTCGTCTCCAGCATGCCGAACGTACCGTGGTCGACGTGGCACTCCTTGGGGCCGATGACGTGGATGTCCTCGTTTGCCGGGTCGCGCATCACCGGTTCGAGCGGTCCGAGCCCGACGATGTCGCGGTTGAGCCGGTAGCGGATGTTCTCGTAGGTCTCCTCGGTGACCGACAGCTTCCCGAAGTTCTTCAGCTTCGAGAGCCCGCGGCGCCAGCCGGTGGAACTGTCGTCGACGTGCGTGACCTCCTCTAACAGCTCCTCGATGAGGTCGTCGTACTCGGCCTCGTTCTCCGGCGCGGTGTGCTGGCCGCTCACGGTGAGCAGCCGGTTTTTCACCTCGTTGAGGATCTCCGCCTGCGGGCCGGACACCTCCGGCTCGATGGCGTAGTACTTCGTGTCCTGCCCGAGGTCGCCGTAGATGTGGCTGTAAATGGGGCCGCCGACCGGGTAGATGACGTTCGGCCGGTCGGACTCGTACTCGTCTTTCGGCTCCTCGATGAACTGCGGGAACTCCCCCGTGATCTGTTTGAACTCGCGGAGGTGCTCCCGGAGGTGCGGCCGCCGCATGGCCGCCTTCCGGAGCTCTTCGGACGGTTTTGCGGTGCCGTGTTCGGTCATCTCCTACACCCGGTCGTCGTGGCGGGCCTACGCCCGGTCGCGGTGGTCGCGGTCCGCGCGCGCGGACCGGCTGTGCGTCGGCGGGTCATGTGTTAGGCGACGCTGCGGCTCTCGATGACGATTCCGGTTCCGGAACGGACCGAGAACCCGATCGTGTCGCCGACCTGCTCGCCCATGCCCGCGAACCGCTTCACGTTGATCTGCCGGCGGATGTCGTTGCCGACTTCGATCATCTCGAGCTGGAGGAACACGTCCGCGATCGACCGGAAGGGGCCGATGGCGTCGTCGTCGACGGCCGAGGGGTCGACGGTGAGCACGACCACCTTCCCCTGCGAGATGATCTCGCGGAAGAAGGAGATGATCTCCAGGGCGGCCTGTCGCTCCTCGTTCTTCCGCACCAAGGCCTCGAAGGTGGGGTCGTTCCGGAAGATGGCGTCGAACGTGTCGAGGAAGACGACGTCGGAGTTCCACATCGCCTCGGCCTCCATCAGCCGCTTGAGCAGCTCCTTGCGCTCGCCGTCGCCGTCGGAGAAGGCGCCGCCGGAGTCGAAGTCGGCGTGGAGGAAGAGCAGCTCCTCCTGGAGGAGCGGCTTCACCATGTCGTACTCCAGCGAGTGCATCTGGTCGATGAACCCGCGGACGGTGAGCTCCGTCGACATCATCGTGACGGAGGCGCCCTCCTGGACGAGGCCGTAGGCGAACCGCTGGGAGATTGCGCTCTTGCCCGCGCCGTAGTCGCCCTCCATGAGGACGATGCTGCCGCGGGGGATACCGCCGCCCAGCTCCTTGTTGAGCCGGTCGCGGTCGCCGAGGCCGAGGGAGAGGAGGTTGTCGTGGGGCATCTCAGTTACCCCCCTCCACGCGGAACTGGAACAGCTCCTCGTCGCCGTTGACGGTGATGAACACCCGGTGGTCGCCGTCGACGAGCCCGTCGCTCGACCCGTCGATCGCGTTGACGTTTATCGTGAGCCGTAACACGTCGCCGCGGCTCCACGCGTTCGCGCCGTCGGCGGAGACCAGCTCCCCGGAGAGCGCGTCCGGTCGGACGTACGCGCCGTTGAAGACGACGTCGAGGTCGGAGCCGTCGGGCGCCAACCGATACGTCCCGGTGTTCTTTATCAACAGCGTGACGTTCTGGTCGCCGCTCGCGTTGTACACCCCCGCGCTGGGGTCCGAGATGATCGTCACGTCGGTCCGGAGCTGTTCGGTCGCGTCGAGGCCGGCGTCCTCGACGGCGGCGCTCACCCGGTCGACCCCGGTCGTGATGGTGCCGACGACGCCGGCGGCGATCACCAGGCTCGCGATGAACAGGATGAGGTGGGAGACGGGGACGCTTGCCATCTACGCGCCCACCTCCGTCACGGTCGCGGCGTCGCGGACGCCGGACTCGACGACGAGGACGACCCGCGTGCCGTCATCGATCGTCGTCTCCGTCTCGCCCTGTGTGACCCGCACGGTGAGGGTCTCGTCGCCGAGCCAGAGCGCGGTGTCGCCGTCGCCGTCGACGGTCGTGGACACGTTCGCCCCGCCCACGTCGACGTACTCGTTACCGACGACGAGCGTCGCGTCGCCCGCGACGAGGCCGATCGCCCCCTCGTTGGTGGCGTTGACGGTGAGGGTCTCGGTGTCGGTGTCGTAGGTCGCGTTCGTCACCGCGAAGTCGGTGTTCTGCCGCTCCAACGCGCGCTCGTTGATGCCGTGTTGGGCGTCGGAGACGCGGTCGAGCCCGTTGGCCGCCACGGGGTAGAACGTCGTGAACGCGAAGAACAGCCCCGCGACGATGATGGCCGTGGACGCGGAGACGCTAACGCCCATCTCCCCACCCTCCGTCGGCCGGATCGGCGCGGTCGGAACGGGGATTCGGATCGTTCATCGGTCGCGCGGAACCGTTCCGGTCGCGCCGGTCGTCGCGGTGCCCGTCGCGTCGGTCCGCCTCCGCCTCGCGCGCCGCATCGTCGCGCTCCGCCGGGTCGCGGTCCGCGCCGTTCGTCCGTCGCTCGCGCTCGTCGGGCGCGTCCCGCCGGCCGGACTCGTCGTGACCGTTCCGCTTCGATGCCGACCGATCGTTGCGGTCGTTGCGACCGTTGCGCCCGGAATCGACGCGCCCGCCGCGGCGCCCGTTGACGGGCCCGCCGCCGACGAGCGAGCCGCCGGCGAGGTCGTCCCAGCGGTCCAACAGGACCGTGTGGCTGCTGGTGCCGTTGAGCTGGGTCACGTACCGGAGGCTGCGGGTGTGGTGTTCGCGGACGAGCCGGTCGGTGCCCGGCCGGTCGACGAGGTTGCGGTCGATCGTGCCGAACCCGGAGAGGAAGTCCCGGAGCCGCGCGGCGGCGTCGGGCCCGATCCACTCGATCCGCTCGTAGTAGTTGATCGCGCGCACCGCGTCGGTGACGTCGCTCTCGGAGACGAGGAACTCCAGCCACTCCATCACGAGGAGGTCGCCGACGTAGTCGCCGGGGAGCTCGGTGAGGTACGGCTTACCGCGGCCGCCGCTCCCCGAGAGGTCGTCCTCGCCGACGTACTCGAAGCCGCCGGAGGCCTCCGCGGGGTCGCCGCCGGGCCGGCGGTCGGGCGCCGGCTCCGGATCGGCGCCGCCGGTCGGCTCCGGGTCGGCCGCGCCGCCCGCCGGCTCCGGGTCCGCCGGTTCGTCGAAGTCGACGCCGGCGTCCTCGGCGCCGCCGAGGTCGTCGTCCCCGAGGCCGCCGTCGTCGTCGAACGAGTCGGTTTCGTCGCCGGGGTCGGCGAACGAGTCGTCCCCGTCCTCGAACGGGTCCTCGTCCGCGGCGTCGTCGCCCTCCTCGGCCCAGTCGGCCTCCCCGGAGTCGTACTCTTCTTTCAGTTCGCTGAAACTCTTTCCATCGTCGTTCATGTCGTCTCCGTCGTCCGCCGCTTCGGTCTCGGACGCGGCGTCGTCCGTGCTGTCGTCGTCCAGTTCGTCGAACTCGTCGTCGAGGTCGTCGAACCCGTCGTCGCCGTCGAGGTCGTCGAACCCGTCGTCGCCGTCGAGGTCGTCGAACTCGTCGCCGCCGTCGTCCTCGTCGAGGTCGTCGAACTCGTCGTCTTCCGCCTCCTCGTCGAGGAGGTCGTCGTCGAAGAACCCGTCCGCGTCGGCGTTCGCGACGTCCTCGTCGAGGTCCTCCTCCTCGCCGCCGTCGTCGTCGTCGAAGATGCCGAACGAGCCCTCGCCGCCCCCCTCGACGCTGTCGAAGCCGCCGCCGTCGTCGACGAACGGGTTGATGCCGCGGGTGACCATCTCGTAGATGTCGAGCAGGTTGCGGACGTCCTCCTCGATGTCGTCGACGGCGTTCGAGATCTCCTCGTTCTCCGAGCGGACCGTCGAGACGGTCGAGGAGAGCGACGCGACCTCGTTTTCGAGCTCGTCGAGCCGGTTCTCCAGCTCGTCGGTGGCCGCGCCGCCGCCGCCGCCACCGCCGCCGTCGTCGAACTCGTCGTCCCACTCGTCCATGCCGTCGAAGTCGTCGAAGCCGTCGCCGCCACCGCCGCCACCGCCCATGCCGCCACCCATCCCTCCGCCGCCCATGTCGCCGCCGCCCATGTCGCCGCCGAAGGGATCGTCGTCGCCGTCCATACCTCCGGAACCGTCGTCGTCGGATCCGTCGTCGTCGAGGAACCTGTCGAGGACGCTCGCACCGACGAGCCCCAGCGTGGCGACTGCCCAGGCGGCGGTTGGAGCTCCCCACACCGGTAGTTCGAGGCCCATTACCGTGTACCACCCGCAGAACCCACTTCAATTCACCCCTCAAAATATCAGCCGTGAGAAAGCACGCCGAGACACGAGTATCGTCGATTGAGTGGGGTGAGAACGGAGAAATCCGGAAGCGACCAGAAGCGAAACCAGTTCCGATCGACGGTCAGATCGCTCGTTCGAAGCCGTCCGCCGCCCGGACGACGAGCCGACCGTCCGGACCGAATCGGACCGTCCGTCCGACGGCGTCGCCGACGTCGCTGGCGACGACGGGGACGCCCGCGGCGTCGAGCACCTCGCCGACGCGCTCGACGTTCCGCGGGCCGACCGCGTCGGTGAGGTCCAGCATCTCGGCGCCGCCGGCGACGCGCGCCTCCAGCCGGCGGGGGTCGGCGCCGGCGTCGTCGAGCGCCCCGATCAGCGAGTCGATCCCGGTGTCGACGTACTTCGCGGGCCGCGAGACGGCCGTCGTGCGGCCCTCGCCCGCGGGCAACATGGCGTGGAGGAGGCCGCGGACGCCCGCCCGCTCGTCGACGAGCGCGACCGCGACGCAGGAGCCGAGCCCGCTCGTGGTCAGCAGGGCGTCGCCGTCGGTGACCGCGAGCTCGCCCACGCCGACCTTGATCCGGCCGGGGTCGTCGGCCGCCGCGCCGCCGGTGACGGCGGCGGGCTCCGCGTCGGCGACCGCGTCCCCACCGCTCTCCGTTCGGTCCGCCGGCTCGTCCGGCCGATCGTCGGAGAGCGAGCGGGTCACGGCTCCGAAAGCCGGTCGAGCGCCCGAGCCAGTTCGCGCTCGTCGGGGAGCGCGTACACGTCGCACCGCGCCTGGATCCCCTCCGTCTGGATCGCGGTGTCGATCACGAACCCGTAGTCCTGCCGCTCGCTCAGCTTCGCGACCAGCGGGCTGATCGTCGAGGCGCCGATGTCGTGGACGAACTCCGGCGGCGAGTGGGTGATCGACGTGCCGAGGACGTTCGCCCACCCGTCGATGAACCCGCTCGTCATCACGTTGCCGAGCTCGCAGAGCGCGTTCTGTGCCATGTCGCCGAGGGGCTCGTCGGGGTCCATCGGAAGCATCGCGTCGGCGACGGCCGCCGCCGAGGACTCCTCGAAGAGGATCGCGAGGTAGCCGCTGGGCTCTCCCTGAAGCTCGAACACCGTGCCCGCGTGCGGCTCGGTGCCGACCTCCGCGGGCACGTCCGCGAGCGGGACGAACCGGAGCCGGCTCACGTCGACGCTGGTCTCTAACCCGGTCATCATCGCGATGTTGTCGGCGGCGTTCGCCGACCCCTTCTTCGCCAGCGACGAGAACGTCGACAGCGACTCGTACGGCACCGCCGTGCTCGCCGTCCCGCCGTCCGCCTCGCCGCCGGCGGTCGCCGCGGGCGCCGTCTTCCCGACGATGAGGTCGCGGAACGGCCCGGAGTCGGGGAGCATGTAGATCGAGAAGTCGAGGTCCGTCGTCGTCGCGTCCAGCCGGCTCTCGAAGAGGAAGACGCCGTCGCCGGCGAGCGCGCCGTCCGGCAACACCGCCGCGCCGTCGGCCTCGAAGTACCGCGGCGGCGACATGTCGATCGCCTTTCCGAGGTAGTTCGCCCAGCCGTCGAGGAAGCCGCCGAGCGCGATGTTGCCGACCTCCGTCACCGCGCTGCGCTCCATCGACTGCCCCCCGGGGAGCAGCGAGAGCAGGGCGTCGACGTTGGCGGCGTCGAACGCGAGGACCGCCTCGCCGTCCAGCCCGCCGCGGAGGCCGACGCTCACGCCGATCGACTCCCGGCCCGCGAACGACTCCGCGAGGTCCTCGCCGCTGGCGACGCTCGCGCCCGTCACCTCGACCGCGAGGTCGGTCCCGGTGAGGTCCGAGAGCGCGCCCGCGGCCTGTTTCGCCCCCCGCTCCGCGAGGCGGTTGCAGGCGCCGAGCGCGCGGACGTCGACGCGCATTATACCGCCGAGCCGATGGCGTCGAGCACGTTCGGCTTCTGGAACGGCTTCGTGATGTACCCCTCCGCGCCCGCCTTGATAGCGGCCTTCATCTTCTCCTCCTGCCCGACGCTGGTACACATGATCACGGTCGCGTCGGGGTTCTCTTCGAGGATCTCCGTCGTCGCCTCGATCCCGTCGCGGATCGGCATCACGATGTCCATCATCACGAGGTCCGGCCCGTGCTCCTCGTACATGTTCACCGCCTCCACGCCGTTTTCCGCCTCCCCGACGATCTCGAACTCGCCTTCGAGGATCTCCCGGAGGAGGTTCCGCATGAACTCCGAGTCGTCGGCGATGAGTACCCGCGTAGCCATTGTTGTCTGAAACCGGGCGCAGCGATCACTTAATCGCTCCCCCGCGGTTCTCAGCGATGAGAACGGAGCCGGGACGTCCCCGGCGAAAAGGGGAGTGCGTCTCGAGTCAGTGGCCGAGGAGGGCCTCAGACCCAGTGGCCGAGGAGGTGGATCGCGCCGACGAGCACGGTGCCGCCGAACGCCTCGCGCGTCCCGAACGGCAGCGGAAGCATGCCGACGGAGTCAGTCTCCTGCTCGGCGGGTGCGTCGCCGTCGCTCGTCGCGCCGGGGCCCCCGTCGCCGTCGGTTTCGGTGTCGTTCGAGTCGGCGCCGGAGTCCGACCCGTTCGGGGCGGTCGAGTTCGGTTCCGAGTCGCCGTCGTCGCCGCTCCCGTCGACGTCGGTGCCGTCGTCCGCGCCGCCGTCGCCGGTGTCGGTGCCGGTTTCGGTACTCCCGTCGCCCTCGTCGTCGATCGTCGTCGTCGCCGGGTCTTGTTCGACCACGAGCGTCCCGCCGTGAGTGTCGCCGTCGAGCCGGAGGGTGAACGGGTAGGTTCCCGGGTCGAGGTCGACCGTCACGGAGCCGAACGCGTACGTTCGGGACTTGCCCGGTTCGAGCCGGACTCCCCACGACCCCACCGCGCTGCCGTTGTCGACGGTGAGGGTGAGTTCACCCTCGCCGGTGAGGCCGCCCGCGTTGCGCGCGACGACCCGGAGCGCGGAGAGGTTCCCGCCCTCGGTGACGGTGACGTTCTCGGGGGCGTCGTCGATCACCAGTTCGTCCGGGTTGTCGGCGTCGCCGACGACGATGACAGTCCGGCTGTCGCGGAGGGTGGATCCCTCGTACAGCTCGTAGTTCAGCCGCGTCCCGGGTGAAACCTCCTCGAGGTCGACAGCGATCGTGAAGTTCCCGTCCCCGATTTCGAGCGGTGACTCCGTTCGGAACGGGGCGTCGCCGGCGTCGTTCACGAACGTCGCGGTCATCTCCCGCCGCGGTAGCAGCGACGTCGTTCCCGTGAGCCGTCCGTCCTCAATCTCGACGAGGAGGTCGCCGTCGTCGGTGACGTGGTCGTACCGAAGGTACCGCTCCCGGACGGTGAACGACGCCTCGGCGCGGACCGTGCTGTCGCCGGCCGTCCAGTAGGGGAACTGCTCCGAACCGCCGTCGAAAGCCGAACTGGCGTTGAACGCGCCCGGCGGCTCACCGCCGTCGGCGAACGCGTACCGCTCGCCCTCGGTGCCCTCCAGCGCGAACTCGACGGCGAACTCGTCGCCCGGTTCGGGCTCCTCGGTGAAGTGGTCGCCGTCGCTCGTGTCGATCACGAGGTAGAAGCGGCCCGGCGCGTCCGGGGTCGCCAGTTCGGTCGCCTCCGCGAAGATGAGCGAGACGTCCTCGGCGTCGGCGCGCGAGAGGTCGAGCGTCGCGGGCGGTTCGTTCATCCCCGGGTTCGTCTGTCGGACGCGGAGCGACACGCCCGATTCCTTCTCCAAGAGGTCGGCCAACACTCGGTGGTCGACCGCCTCGGCGGCCTCGATCGGTCCCGCGTCGCGTTCCGCCGCGAAGTGCGACAGCGCCCCCCAGATGCCCGTCGACTCGAACCCGAGGACGATCCGGTTCCCCTTCGTCACGACGGACCGGTCGAGCCCGTTCTCCCGGAGCACGTCGAGCGACTCGGCGTCGACGTCCTCGCCGAGCGCGTCCCGGTCGGCGGTGGTGAACACCTCGACCTCCTCGCGGAACTTCGGCTTCTCCAAGAGGAGGTCGGCCTGATCCGCGCTCGCGGTCGGCGTCACCACGCCTGAGTCCTCCACGACGAACGTCCCGTTGGTGATCGCGAGCCGGTACCGCTGCGGGACGAGCGGACGAGCGAGCCCCCCTGCGCCGGTCGCGCTCGGGAGCGCGCTGAGGTTCTCGGCGACCGGGTCTCCGTTCTCGTCGACGAAGTTCAGGTCACACGACGTGTCTTCGAGACCACAGCTCTCGACGTTGCTCGCGTCGGTGCCGAGCGTCCGGGTGTTGATCGTGATGTCGCTCGTGCCAGAGACCTTGACCACGTCGACGAAGCCGACCGGCTCCCCCGTGTCGGTGAGCCGGTTCCCGCCGATCAGCAGGTACGTCGGGCCGTCCGGGTTTTCGGCGGTGAAGCTGACCTCGATCGGGTCGCCCGCGACGCCGGTGTACGTCGGTCGAGAGAACCCACCGTCGATCTCCGGACGGTCCGCCGGACCGGTCGGCCCGGGAGCCTCGACCGCGACGGGCGCCGTCGGTCCAGCCTCGACGGCCGGCGCGGACGACCCGGGCGCGAGGCCCGCCGCGGCCGGAGCGGTCGCGACGACGCCGGCGAGCGCGACGAGGACGACGAGGGCGATCACGCTCGTCTGAAACGCCGATGGGCCGATCTCGTCGGGTCGGAACCGCCGGTCGGGTCCGGAGTCGACCGTCCGGTCGCAGTCGGTCACCGTCGAGTCCGTCGAGCGCGTGTCGGTCGCGTGATCGTGGTCCATCGTCATGAGGGCTGGTCAACGAGTGCGGGCCGGACGACGGCCCGCGCTTGGTTGGCGACGACTCGGCGAGTCACCGACTAAAGCGTACTCACCCGATTATCAGGGATTGTAACGCGATCAGGTGCGGCGGAGCGGAAAACACGGGAATCGCCCGACGTGAGCGGACTCCTCGGTCCGAAGAATTAAGCCCGGGCGGCGCCCGATCCACGCCAAGATGCCATCGTGTCCCCGCTGTGACGCTCCGGTCGACGACGACGCGCGGTACTGCGCGCAGTGCGGCGCCCCGCAGACGGAGGACGCGGCCGAGGAGCTCGACGAGTACGTTCAGCGACAGGCGGAACAGGTCGCGGGGGGCGGCGGTGGCGGATCCGACGGCGGCGGCTCGGGCGGGAATGACGCGTTCCCGTCGAAGGAGGACCTGACCGACCGCGAGCAGCTCTGGCGCCGGGGGTCGTACGTCCTCGGGTACGGGACGGTCGTCGTCGCGCTCACGCGGGTCCCGGCGCCGGAGTCGTGGCCGCTGATCCTCGGCGGGATCGCGATTCTCCCGCCGATCCGGCGGCTCACCGCGGAGCCGCTCGGGAGCCCGCTGAAACGCGAGGTGATGGCGGGAATCTACGCGGTGTTCGCGCTGATCGGGATCGCGCTGTTCGTGTTGTTGGGGTAACGGGTCTCTCCTCCGGTAGTCACTCAATCCTGAACCCGCCTTCCTCTTCGGCGGCGCGCACCAGGTCGCCGATGCTGTCGCTCGCGGAGAGGCCCTGACTCGCCGCGAACCGCTTGATCACCACCGGCGGCAGGTCGACGGTGGTCTCGGAGGCCGCGAGCAGCAGGCCGATCGCCTCCGGCGTCGGCGAACTCGGACCGGCGTTCGATGCGAACCAGGTGATCAGCGTGTCGAACGTCGCCGTCACGTCGTTCGACACCATCCGCTGGCGGGTGGTGTCGCCGTTCGCGTGGAGCGTCGCGTCGATCCCGTAGTCGAACCCGTCGCCGTCGAAGGAGTTCGCCAGCCACCGGCTCACCGACTGGCAGTCGACCGCGTTGCCGCCCGCCGCGGCCCGGTTGCGACGCCCTCCCTGCGCGTTCGGCGGCGGTTGGCCACCGCCGGTCGGTTGCCCCGCGGACTGCTGTCCCCCGCCGGGCTGTGCGTCGGGTTGACCGCCGCCGGGCTGTCCGCCGCCACCCTGCTGTCCGCGCTCGCCGACGCCGGGCCCGGCCGCGCTCGACCGCGGGTCGTCGCCCGCGGGGCGCCGCTCCTCCGGGCTCGCCGGGTCCGCGGCGGTGAACCCGGAGTCGTCGTCGGGCGGCGCGCGGCGCTGGCCCCGCGAGCGGCCGACGTTGGGGCGGCCGTTCGTCCCGACGACGTAGCGGCCCTCCCCGATCTCGACGACGTCCTCGTCGTCGGTGAAGTCGAGCTCCTCCGGGTCGGCCGGGACGGCGTCGTCGTCGCTCATGGGTCGTGGTAGCGCACGCCGAAAAATAGGTGTTGCGGGCGGCCGAGCCGCCGCAAGCTGTCGAACTTCGGTTCGAAACTCGTTAGAGCCGGACCGCTTCGCCGTCCTCCTCGTAGAGGTCGGGCGAATCGAGCGAGACGGAGGTCGTCGCCGACGACGGCGAGACGATCTCGAGCGACGAGGTCTGTCCCTCGCCGAAGGGCTCATCCGCACCGAACGGACTCGCGTCGGGGTTCAGGATGATCGTCAGCTGGGAGTCCCCGTCGAGGACCGCGTTATCCGAGGAAACGAAGCCGTCATCGTCCCTGACCGCGAACTGAGTGTTATTGAGGTCGTCGACGCCGCTGGGATTCGCGAACACGAGATTCTCCTGTCCGTTCGGCCCGACTGCCTCGATAGTGGTTTCACTCAGATCGATCTGGTCGGAACCGGCGGCGCCAGCCACGCTGACGCGGATCTCCTCAAGCGTTCCGTTGGATGCGTTACCGACGATTCCAACCTCGCTCGTCACGTCGATCCGCTCGGAGACGAGGTCCGTACTCTCCTGTCCGGTCGCTTCCGCTTGTGACTGGAGGAACCCGGCCGTGTTGATCAGGACGCCGGCGGCGATCGCCGCCACCAGCACCATCGCGATGAACACGATGAGGGTCCCGATACCAACCTGACCGCGGTCGTCGTTGTCAGTGATGAACTCGAACATTGTTACAGCCTCACCGAATCCTGTTCGTCGGTTAGCGTCGTCGGGACGCGCAGTTCAGCCGTAGTCGTCGCTCCCGACGGCGTCGTGAACGTGACACTCAGGCTGTCGCCGCCCTCGAGCACCTTACCGTCGTCTTCGTTGTAATTCGTTGCGTTGAGGTTGATGCCGATGTCCGCACGGTCACTACTGGAGGTCAGCACGACATCGTCGCTAGAGCCGGTGAAGATGTTGATAGTCGACTCGGGTCCACCGAGCTCGAAGGACTCCTGTCCACCGGTACCGACCAGTTCGACAGTCGTCTCATTGAGGTCAATGTTGCCCGCACCTGGCGACTGCGCCACGGTGAGGTTCAGTTCATCGATAACTCGGTAGTTACCGGTAGCGTTGTCAGTCACGTTCCCGGACTGACTCACGATCTGGAGTCGGTCGGAGACCTGACTTGTACTCTCTTCGCCCGTTGCTTCCGCCTGCGTCTGGAGGAATCCGGCCGTGTTGATCAGGACGCCGGCGGCGATCGCCGCCACCAGCACCATCGCGATGAACACGATGAGGGTCCCGATCCCCACTTGACCGCGTTGTTCCTCGTCCGTGATTGCTTCGAACATTGGTTGTGTTGCGTCGGCCCCCGGCCTGCCCGGCGGGCGTTATCGATGACGATGAGGAATTCCTACTTAAGATCACGTCCCCGGTTATCCATGTTGATAAACAACTCATGTCGTGCGGTTTTCGTATTTATTTTGGTCAGATAATTACAGAACTAATTAACGAAATCCGCGGAGCGTTCTCAGCGTTGGATCTGGGAATGCCGCGTCCAGCGCCGACGCTCACCGACAAAATTGCGGACGGAAACCGAACAGCGCGATCGACGTTAGCAGAAAGACCGAACCAGATAATCGGCGACCGTCGCCGGAGAAGTTACAGCACGCGTCGTGCTTGTGTTCCGGCTCTACGCGTCTCCGCTTTTCACTTTACCGATCGCGCAGGCGCGAGAGTTCCGATTCGGGGATCACGAACTCCTGCGTCCCCGGCTCGTAGACCGCGAGGCTCCCCGCGACGAGCGCCATCGACGCCGCGAGCAACCCGGTGTTGACCAAGAGTAGCGCCTCCGCGTTGCCGAACCCCGTCCGGAAGGCGGCCGCGGGCGTTCCGACCGCCGCGACGACGACGAGCCCGAAGCCGACCGCTAAGTACGCCATCGCCGTGCGGCCGGACGAGCGGTACGCCGCGACCGCGAACGCGACGAGCGTCGCGCTCGCGCCGGCCAGCACGGTGGTCGTCATCAGGTACAACCCCTCGATTATCTCCATACCGAACCTGCTCGAACGCCGGTAATAAACCCACGGTGGCGGGTATCAGCGGCGATAACACGATTCCGCGGAGCGGAGCGCCGAACCGGTCACGGTCCCCTCCCGCACGTCGAATAGAGACATTCGGCAATCGGGGCGACCACCGGTACCATTATAAACCAAAGAAATCAATCTCGATAACGTGAATGGTGGGGGACGATCTGATCACCGTACTCGGTAACAAATACAACACGGACATCCTGACGGCGACGGGCGAGGCGAAGTCGGCGCAGGACCTCAGCGACCAGCTGGACGTCCCGATCGCGACGTGTTACCGACGGATCAACGAGCTGGAGGAGGCGGACCTCCTGGAGCTACACGACCGGCCGCTCTCGGACGAACACCGGCGCGTGAAGGTGTACCGCCGGAAGGTCGACGGGGTCGAGGTCGACTTCCGCGACGGGCTCACCGTCGAGGTGGAGGAGCGGTCGGCGGTGAAGAACCGGCTCGACGACGTCTGGCGCGACCTCTCCTCGCGGGAGTAACGAGGTAATCGGCGGGCTCTGCGGCCGTCAGAACGACGGCTGGTTGTCGGAGCCGCCCATCATCGAGAAGCCGCCCGCGCGCTCGTGGACCGTGATCCCGCCCTGCCCGATCTCCATCGGGAAGATGTCGGTGTCGATGTCCTGTTTCCGCATCTTCGCCACCCAGACGTAGCGGTTGACGCCGGAGTCGGTCGGCGTCTGGATGAAGTAGATGTTCCCGTCCGTGAGGAAGTTCTCTAAGCCGACCTCGGTGTCGGGGAAGACGGCGCCCTGCTCGTTGATGAGCAGGGAGGTGAGCCCGTTGGCCTTGAGGATGTCCGAGAACTTCAGCAGGTACGTGCGCTTCTCCTGTTCGGCGTCGAAGAAGAGCTGGAACATCGACAGCGAGTCGAGGACGAGCCGGTCGAACCCGCCGTCCTCGACGGTGTCGAGCAGGCGGTCGACCGCGGTCGAGAAGTCGGTCTCCCGCAGCATCTCGCGTTTGTCGAGGATCACGATGTCGCCGTCGTCGACCATCTCGTCGAACCCCTCGAAGCCGACGGACTCGGCCGCGCCGCGGATGTCGGCCTCGTCCTCCTCGAAGGAGACGTAGACGCCGCGCTCGTCGTGTTCTGAGACGCCGTGATGGAGGTACTGGATCCCGAAGATGCTCTTGCCGGTGCCCGGGTTCCCGGAGACGAGGACCGTCGACCGCTCGGTGATGCCGCCGGTGAGAATGGAGTCGAGCCCCTCGACCCCGGTGGAGACGAGTTCTGACATTCGTCTCCCCATTGGCGGCCGGAGTATATAAAAGACGGTTCAGGGCATCGGGCGAACGGACGGCGACAGTTTTATTTCTCGACACGCCGCCCGTTCGTGTATGCCCGGTGAAGCGTGTCCGGTCGCTCCCGGCGGTGATCGGCGGTGAGCGACCCGTCGATACTCGTCGTGGAGGACGAGCCAGACATCGCGGCGCTGTACGCCGGCTTCTTAGAGGAGCGGTACGCGGTCGACGTCGCCGAGACCGCGGCCGAGGCGATCGACCGGGTCGACGCCGCCGTCGACGTGGTGCTCCTCGACCGCCGACTCCCCGACGGGAGCGGCGACGACGTCTTAGACCACATCCGCGGGGAAGGGTACGACTGCCGCGTGGCGATGGTCACCGCGGTCGAGCCCGACTTCGACATCATCGACATGGGGTTCGATCTGTACCTCACCAAGCCGGTGAGCCGCACGAAGCTGCTCGCGGCCATCGACACGCTCCTGACGCGCAGCGAGTACGACGACCTCGTCCAGGAGGCCGCCGCGCTCGCCAGCAAGCGCGCCGTGTTGAGCTCGCAGAAACCGGCCGCGCAGCGCGAGGGGAACGACGCGTACGCCGACCTCGTCGATCGGCTGGAGGAGCTGGACGCCGACATCGACGACCTCGGCGAGTCGCTGTCGACCGACGACTACCGCGCGATGTTCCGCGACCTCGGCGAGGCCTGACGCGACGCCGACCGTCTCGCCCACTCCCTCGGCGCGTTTCGTCGAAGCCTTCCCTTTCTTACAGGCGACCCGTTCGACGTCTCGTCACCGGCGATGACGCTGGAGCACCCGCCGGTCGGGGACGCAGTTCAAGTGACTGAGCCCCCAACGAGAGTCGTGATCAACGTTACCGAACGGCGGGAACCGCTCCTCGCCGCGGCGGCCGGCGCTGCCGCGGTCGCCGGCTCGTACCTCGTCGTGGGGTGGACGCCCTCGTTCGTCGTCAGACCGATCGACCAGACCGTCGTCAACCTGACCCCCGGACCGATCGTGACGCTCGTGATCGAGGCGCTCGGCGACGCCGGCCACCTGATCCACGTCGCGCTGGCGGTCGCGGTCGCCGTCGGACTGTTCGGGGCGGTCGCGTTCGCGGGCCTTCGGCTCGCCGCGCGCACGGACCGACGAGCGGTCGGCGCCGCGGTCGCGGGAGGGGGATCCTGGCTGCTCGCCGCCGGCCTGACGGGCGTCTCGACGGGCGCGCTGGGCGCTGCGCTCCCCGCGGCGGCCGTCGTCGGGATCGGGTGGCTGCCGTCGTCCGCGACCCCGTCCGGAGGCGACGCCGGCGCAGTGAGGGACGCACCGGCCGTCGTCGACGCGGTACGCCGCCGGACCCTCGGCGTCGTCGCCGGAGCGCTCGGGTTCGTCGCCGCGACCGCGGTGGGTCGGCGGACGCTCGCGTCGGACGACGAGCCACTCTCCGACGCTCCGCGGTCGGAGGGCGCGACCGCGCGGCTCCAAGCTCTCGACTCGGCGTCGCTGGCGTTCGAGAGCGACGACCTCTGGGGGATGGTGACGCCGATCGGCGAGTTCTACAACGTCGACATCGCGGAGTTCGACCCGGAGGTCACCGCCGAGGAGTGGTCGCTGACGTTCACCGGCGAGACCGGCTCCGAGCGGACGGTCGACTTCGACGAGCTGATCGACCGGCCCGTCGAGAACCGCGCGGTGACGCTTCGGTGCGTCGGCGAGGACCTGAACGGCCGCCGCATCGGCAACGCGGTCTGGACGGGGACGCCGATCCAGCCGCTGCTGGAGTCCGTTGACCCGGAGGGCGACTGTAACTGCGCCATGCTGCGCGGCGAGGACGGCTACTACGTGCAGTTCCCGGTCGACGTCCTCGCGGAGGGGTTCCTCGCGTGGGGGATGAACGGCAAGGAGCTCCCGACCAGCCACGGCCACCCGGTCCGGGTGCTGATCCCGGGCCACTGGGGGGAGACGAACGTGAAGTGGCTCTCGGAGATCGAGCTCCTGAATGTCGAGGACGACGGCTACTGGGAGGAGCGCGGCTGGGAGGGGACCGGCGAGGTGACCACCGTGGCCAAGCTCTGGGACGAGGGGATCACGGAGCTCGGCGACGGGCGGATCGAACTGGCCGGCCACGCGTACGCGGGGACCCCCGGGGTCGAGCGCGTCGAGGTGTCGACCGACGGCGGCGACTCGTGGACCGACGCCGAGCTCTCCGATCCGCTGCCCGACGCGGACGTCTGGCGGCAGTGGCGCCACGTCTTCGAGCCCGACGGGCGACACGAGGTCGTCGTCCGCGCAGTCGACGGCGAGGGGACGCGCCAGACCAGTGAGGCGTCCGGCCCGGTCCCGAGCGGCGCGTCGGGGTGGGTGCGTCGGACGGTCGGAGAGTGAGCGGTCAGCGAGTGAGCGGTCAGCGAGTGAGCGGTCAGCGCGTTGACCGCGTTCACGAGAGCTGATCGCCGACGATCCGGTCCGCCTCGGCCAGGAACGCGTCGCGCTCGTCGATCGGGATGGTCGCGCCCGCGGCCACGTCGTGACCGCCACCGTCGCCGCCGACGGTCTGGCTCGCCTCGCGCATCACCGCGGAGAGGTCGAGCCCCCGCCGGACGAGCGCGTGCGAGCCGCGAGAGGATACCTTCAGCTCCTCCGCGCTCTCCTCGGCGAAGGCGATCACCGGCTTCGAGCGGTCGACCGCCGGGGAGCCGACCGCCATCCCGGCGACGATGCCGACGATCGTCTCGCGGATGCGCGACCCCGCGTCGAACCACTGGAGGTTGTCCTCGTGGGTGACGCCCTCGTTTTTGACCCACTGGAGCCCCTCGGAGAGGTTCCGCCGGTGGGTGCGGAGCAGCCGGCGCGCCTCCGCGAGCGCGTCGCCGCGATCGCCGAGACACACCGCGAGTCCGACGTCGCCGCGCTCGTAGCGCGCGGTCGCGTTGAGCAGCGTGGAGAACTCGCTGACGTCCCGGAGCTCGGTGCCGGGCTCCTCGTCGACGAGCGTGTAGGAGGTGCCGACGAGCGCCTCGATCCGCTCGGACGGGACGCCGGAGGCGACCGCCCGGCGCATCAGTGCGGAGGCGAGCCGCTGTCGCTCCTCGCCGTCGAGGTCGACCCAGCGCCGCCACTCCCCGTCGCGTTTCACGTCGACGTCGAGGTCGGTGAGGAAGGAGATGGCCCCCGCCTCGTCGTTCGAGATCCCCGGGATCTTCACGTCGGAGGCGTACTCCAACAGCTTCGGGAGCGGCCGGGTCTGTCTGCCGTACAGGTCGAGATCGGTCCGGGCCTCGAGGACGCCCGCGTCGACGCCGTCGGCGACGATCGACTCGTTGGCGCCGACGAGTTCGCCGTCGGAGTCCTGCATGTCGCCGACCGCGCCGACGACCGCGAGCGCGGCGAGGTCTCGGTTGTCGCCGTCGGGCCCCTCCAGCGCGCGGGCGAGGAGGTAGCTCGCGCCGGCGCCGGAGAGCTCGCTCGCGCCGTCGATCCCCTCCAGCAGGGGGTTGAGGTGGTAGCGCGTGTCGCGGTCGGCGGGCTGGTGGTGGTCGGCGATCACGGGGACGAAGTCGCCGCGCTCCTCGTGGTCGGCGATGACGTCGAGCTGGCCGGAGCCGAAGTCGGTGAACAGCACCACGTCGAACTCGCGGGCGGCGATGCCGGCGATCGAGTCGGCGTCCAGCTGCTTCTCGAAGACGACCTCGTGGTCGATCTCGGCCCGGGCGAGCGCGGTGGACGCGATCGCGGCGCTCGTGATCCCGTCGGCGTCGATGTGCGACGCGAGCAGCACCCGGCCGGCCTCGCGCAGGCGGTCGGCGCAGTCGGTCGCGCGGTCGTCGAGGTCGGGGACTGGAGCGGCGACTGCCATTACCACCGGTTGGCGCCCGATCGGGCATAAACGCACGCTTCGGTGCGGCGGGCGCGGACCGGCGCGGCGGGGGCAATCCAGCATCGCGCTCGCCCCCGCGACGCCGTCGGCACCGGGTCGCCCGCGTCGCCTCCGCCGAAGGGGCATCAATTGCCGTAACTGACAGTTATAGAAGTGCGTAGACGTATGAGCAACAAACATGACACGTGGGTTCAACACCCGGAGTCTCCACGCCGGCGCCGAGCCCGATTCGGCCACCGGCGCCCGCGCCACGCCGATCCACCAGACCACGTCGTACGTCTTCGACGACGCGGACACGGCGGCGGAGATGTACGCGCTCCGGGCGGAGGGCCACATCTACTCCCGGCTCTCGAACCCGACGGTGAACGTCTTGGAAGACCGGATCGCCGACCTCTCCGGCGGGTCGGACGCGGTCGCGACCGGCTCCGGCATGGCCGCGTTCGACGCGATCGCGACCGTCCTCGCGAGCGCGGGCGACAACATTGTCGCCAGCTCGGAGATGTACGGCGGGACCGCGGCGTACCTCACCAGCATCGCGGACCGGCGCGGGATCGAGTCGCGGCTCGTCGACACGCTCGACTACGAGGCGTACGCGGACGCGGTCGACGACGACACCGCGTTCGTCCACGTCGAGACGATCGCGAACCCCTCGCTCGTCACGCCCGACTTCGAGCGGCTCGCCGAGATCGCCCACGAGAACGCGGTCCCCCTCGTCGTCGACAACACCTTCGCGACGCCGTACTGCTGTCGCCCGTTCGAGCACGGCGCGGACATCGTCTGGGAGTCGACGACGAAGTGGATCACCGGCAACGGCACGACCGTCGGCGGGGTCGTCGTCGACGGCGGGCAGTTCCCGTGGGACCACCCCGACGCCGACTACGACGAGCTCGACGGGGAGTCGCCCGCGTACCCGATCGACTTCGTCGAGCAGTTCGGCGACGCGGCGTTCGCCAACGTCGCCCGCCAGCGCGGCGTGCGCCCGACGGGCGGCCAGCAGTCGCCCTTCGACGCGTGGCAGACGATCCAGGGGCTCAACACGCTCCCACTGCGGATGGAGCGCCACTGCGAGAACGCGCGGGAAGTGGCCGAGTTCCTCCGCGGGGACGACCGCGTCGACTGGGTGAGCTACCCCGGCTTCGAGGACCACGAGAGCCACGACAACGCCGCCGAGTACCTCGACGGCTTCGGCGGGATGGTCACCTTCGGCGTCGACGGCGGGTACGAGGCCGCCAAGACGTTCTGCGAGTCGGTCGACCTGACGAGCTTCCTCGCGAACATCGGCGACGCGAAGACGCTCGTCATCCACCCGGCCTCCACGACGCACGCGCAGATGGACGAGGAGCAGCAGCGGCTGGCGGGGGTCTACCCGGAGATGCTCCGGCTCTCGGTGGGGATCGAGGACCCGGAGGACGTGATCGCCGACCTCGACGCGGGGCTGACCGCGGGCGAGCGCGCCGCGAGCGAGGGAGAGGGAATAGGGGGGGCCGCGACCGGCGAGGAGGGGGAGTGAACCGATGAGCGCCGTCCCGACCGACCACGGGGTCGCCGAGCTCGGCGAGTTCACCTTCGAGTGCGGGCAGTCGGTCCCCGACTTCGAGGTCGCCTACGAGACCCACGGCGAGTTCGACGGCGACAACGTCGTGTTAATCTGCCACGCGCTCACCGGGAGTCAGAACGTCGCGCGCTCGCCCGAGCCGGAGCGCGACGCCGAGACGACCGGCGCCGGACAGGCCGGGCAGGCCCGCGCCTGGTGGGACGACGTGGTCGGCCCGGGGAAGGCGATCGACACGACGGAGTACTACGTCGTCTGCGCGAACGTCCCCGGCTCCTGTTACGGGACGACCGGCCCGGCCAGCGAGCGGCCGCCGGACCTCGACCTCCGCGAGGAGCCCGACCACGACCGCTGGGGGACCGCCTTCCCGCCGGTCCAGGTCGAGGACTGGGCGCGGGCGCAGCGCCGCCTGCTCGACCACCTCGGCGTGGGGCGGCTCCGCGCGGTCGTCGGCGGGAGCGTCGGCGGGATGAACGCCTTAGAGTGGGCGAAGCGGTACCCGGACGACGTCGACCGCGTGGTCGCCATCGCGACCGCCGGGCGCCTCGACGCGCAGTGCCTCGCGCTGGACGCGGTCGCGCGCCGGGCGATCCGCGCGGACGCCGACTGGAATGAGGGGCACTACTACGGCGACGACCGGCCGGACCCGACCGAGGGGCTCGCCATCGCCCGCCAGATCGGGCACATCATGTACCTCTCGAAGGCGTCGATGGAGCGGAAGTTCGGGCGCCGCTCGGCCGGCCGCGACTCGCTCACCCGCGAGGACGGCGACCTCGGGCTGCCCCCGGAGCCGACGGCCGGCTTCTTCCCGTACCGCGAGGTCGAGTCGTACCTCGACTACCAGGCGGAGGGGTTCGGCGACCGCTTCGACGCGAACAGCTACCTCTACCTCACGCGCGCGATGGACGAGTACGACCTCGCCGCGGGCCACGGGACCGACGCCGACGCGCTCGCCGCCTTCGAGGGCGAGACGCTCCTGCTGAGCTTCACCGCCGACTGGCACTTCACCGTCGAGCAGTCCGCCTCCCTCGCCGACGCCTTCCGCGAGACCGCGGTTCCGGTCGCGCACCACGTGATCGACTCCGACCACGGCCACGACGCGTTCCTCGTCGAGCCGGAACACGTCGGCCCGCCGGTCCGCGACTTCCTCGCCGAGGGCGTCGACGGCCGCGCGGTCTCCGACGAGGGCGGCGACGACGGCGACGACCCGCGGCCCGACTCCGACCACGCGCCCGTCCACGCGAGTCTGTTCCGGGGATAAGCGGACTCCGTTGAAACCCGCAACTGCTGACAGTGTGGAGAGGCCGTGCCGAATAGAGCGCGAACTCGGTGGACCAGCCGTTAAATCGACCGAGCAGCGGGAGCCGTACCCCGGAAGTCATTCCAGTGTGATAGATAACCGTTGAGATGACAAACTCGGCCGCAAGGGACTAATCCGAGCGATTACTACTCCTCAACCGAGCCACGCTGTCCGCGAGCAGGAGGATACCGCACGGTAGTAAGTACAATTGAGCTACAACTGATGGAACGGACACGTCGAAAGTACCTTCATCTCATTGCTGCCGGAGCTACCGCGGGCATATCGGGCTGTAGTAACAGCGCAAACACCGCGACGTCCGCTGGCCCCCCGCGGACCTCACTATCGGTATCGCGTGATACCGACGACCAGAGCACAGCCTGTTTCGAGATCAGTTTTGAAATCCCCCAGGGCGTCTCCGGTGTCACCGTCGATCTCCGGTCTGATGTCGTCGATTCCACCGATGGATTTGAACGCCGGAATAACAAGAATAGATACAGTTGGGATACCGAAACGTCTCGACCGTCTCTCTCCGTTATCGTAGATGTCGACGCGATCGACTACACGACCTACGAGAACACCTTCGCTGCCACCGCCTCGTGGGTGTTCGGCCCGACGCCTCGGATCCGATTGTGGTGGGAGACGGCGGGCGATTGGACGTCCGTCCGGCCCTTGATCGATTCGAGCGACGCCCGCGTCGCCATTTCACAAGCATCGCCCGGGGTGGTCGGAGGCGGGTTCTTTTACCTTGGTCCGCACCAGTCCTATACGACAGATACCGGCGGCCAGGTACTCCGTCTCGTCGTCCCGGATCAAGCCTCGCTTAGTACCCCTCCGTCAACGCTGCTGAATGCGATCGCGAACGCGTCTCAGTACATGGTCGACTCCCCCCACGAGTCGGTCTTGGTCTTTTCGCCGCCGGATCCCGTCCGGAGTGGTGGCCTCGCACACCCGGAAGCGGGCGAGTTCTGGGTGTATGACGGGTCTCGGTTAGCGGTTCCTGAACCGGTTTGGTTCCACGAGTACGCACATCTCTGTCAACAGTATCGGACGACGACGGAGATGCGGTGGGCGATTGAGGGCTTCGCTGATTGCTACGCGACGCTGGTGGCATATAGTGAGGACCTGATATCAGAGGAGACGACGTATGATCACTTCACGGAGTCAGAACACAAGTCAGCGGTGCTGTCGGAGCCGTCGAGCTGGTCCTCGGACCACGTTCCGTTCTCGAAGGGGGAATCCGTGCTTTACGTTTTGGATCGGAAGATCCGGGAGCAGACCGGGAAAGATAGCTGGTTAGGGGATGTCTCGTATCGGATGAACCGGCTCGACGAGCCGGTCTCGTACCGTTCGTTTAGATCGATTGTCGTCGATATCGCGGGTTCCGAAGTCGGCTACTGGGTCGACGAACACGTGACCACGTCTGCCTGGCCGGATTCCCTTGAATAATATCAACGCCAACGGTGAGTGTGGGAGTAGTCGTTTTGACCGGGATATTCGGCAGTGGTGCCGAGTATAGTCCCTGTATTGAGCAACCGGTACCAGTCAGTTGCTGAGGATTTCAGCGGCGCCAAACGGCCCCGACAGCGCGCGGGTAGACGGGGACCTTCGGTCTCTCTGATAGCCGGCGCTACACGATCGGCGATCGCACGCGAGAGAGACCGTGGCCACTTAAAAAACGGCCGCGGCGACCGGGCAGGCGTGAGGTGCTGTGCGAGGAGAGATCTCGGGGGCTTCACCGGCAAGCCGCAGTCGCCCGTTTATTAGCAAGCGATCGAGGCGAGACAGGCATTCACGGATGAGTCGCAAAGAGTCACGATCAATCATGATAACGTTCATAGTTCCCGGCCTCATGGTGTGTAAGGTATGCCAGGCGGACACGCTCAGACCCTGCGACCGTTCATGTGGCGCGCGGAACGACTGTACCCCGACACCGAGATCGTCTCGCGCACCCACGAGGGACGCACCCGGCACACCTACGCCGAGTACGCCGACCGGACCGCCAAGCTCGCGAACGCCTTAGACGACTACGGGATCGAGCGCGGCGACCGCGTCGCGACGTTCTGCTGGAACCACACGCGGCACTTCGAGACGTACTTCGGCGTCCCGAACACGGGCGCGCAGCTCCACACGATCAACCCCCTGCTACCCGACGAGCATATTCAGTACATCGTCGACGACGCCGACGACGAGATCGTCTTCGTCGACCCGTCGCTGGCGGAGAAGATCGCGGGCGCCGCCGAGGGCGCCGAGGAGTTCGACGACGTCGACTTCGTCGCCATGGGCTCGGAGGGGATCGAGGCGCTCGACGCGCCGGCCTACGAGGAGTTCATCGGCGACTACTCGACCGAGTACGACTGGCCGGACCTCAACGGCGACCAGCCCGCCGGCCTCTGTTACACCTCCGGCACGACGGGGCGGCCGAAGGGCGTCGAGTACACCCAGTCGATGCTGTGGAGCCACACGATGGCCTCCCAGACGCCGCAGGGGATCCCGATGGAGGACTCCGACGTGGTGATGCCGGTCGTCCCCATGTTCCACGTGAACGCGTGGGGGATGCCGTTCACCGCGGCCGCCGCGGGCGCGAAGCACGTCTACCCCGGCCCCTCGCCGGACCCGGCGGACCTCGCGGCGCTGATCGAGGAGGAGGGCGTGACGATCTCCGCCGGCGTCCCGACGGTGTGGCTCGGCCTCCGCGAGTACGTCGAGGGCGGCAACGACGTGGACCTCTCGACGCTCGACACCGTGATCGTCGGCGGCGCGGCCGCGCCGCAGGCGCTGATCGAGTGGTACGACGAGCGCGGCGTCGAGGTGCTCCACGCGTGGGGGATGACGGAGCTGTCGCCGATCGGCACCGTCTCGCACCTCAAGAGCGACCTGCGCGACGCCGACTACGAGACGCAGGTGAACAAGCGCGCGAAGCAGGGGCTCGTCGTCCCCGGCTTAGAGTTCGAGGTCATCGACGAGGACGGCGAGGAGGTGCCGTGGAACGGCGAGGACTTCGGCGAGCTTCGGATCCGCGGTCCGTGGGTGACGAAGGAGTACTTCGCGCGCCCGGAGGCCAGCGAGGAGGAGTTCGTCGACGGCTGGCTGAAGACCGGCGACGTGGTCACGGTCGACGAGGACGGCTACATGCAGCTCGTCGACCGCACGAAGGACGTGATCAAGTCCGGCGGCGAGTGGATCTCCAGCGTCGAGTTGGAGAACGCGATCATGGCCTACGACGGCGTCAGCGAGGCGGCCGTGGTGGGCGTGCCCCACGAGCGCTGGCAGGAGCGTCCCGTGGCGTTCGTCGTCGTGGCCGACGGCGTCGAGCGCGAGGCGCTCGTCGACCGGATCGAGGCGGGCCTCCGCGAGGAGTACCCCAAGTGGTGGGTGCCGGACGCGGTGGAGTTCATCGACGAGGTACCGAAGACCGCGACCGGGAAGTTCTCGAAGAAGGACCTCCGGGAGCAGTACGGCGACCAGTCGCTCGTCGAGGGCGCGGTGCCGGAAGACGACGCGCCCGAGGAGTAAGTCGCCCGCGGCCGCGAACTACTCGCCGTCGCGGTCGCCGATGACCCACTTGTGCGAGTAGCTCTCGCCGCACGTACAGTGGGCGTACGCGTGGACGACGTCGCCCTCGGCGTAGAGGCCGCCGACCTCCTCGTTTTGCGCCTCCGCGAACGCGAATATAAACTGGATCTCGTGGGGGTCGTCGGACCCCTCGTCGGCGTCGGTCGCGTCGTCCGCGAACGGACACGCCCCGTCGTCGAGCGAGCGCGCGATCTCGCCTTCGGCGTCCATCGCGGTCTTCGCAAACTCCATCGCACCCATGCCCGTGCCGGCCTGAAACGCGGACCGACCGGTCTCGCCGTCGAGTATCAGGCGGACGCCGCCGTCCGTCTCCTCCCCGACCTCGCGCAGCCGGGAGTCGTCGTCGAGGTACGCGTCGCTCAGGTAGAAGACCACGTCGTCGAGCCGCTCGCCCGCGAGGAACTCGTCGAGGTTGCTCATGCCGGCCGGAGGCGCGTGAGCGGTAAAAGGCGTGCGAGTCGCGGCCGCAGCGAACACGCGTGCGCCGACGCCCGTCGAACCGCGGGCGACCACCGATCGGTGCTAAATCATGTAGAATCGGGGTAACTGTTAAGACGCATCACGGAGATCCGTCGCGTGATGAGTACGCAGACCAGATCCGGCGACCGGCTCGCGGAGTGGGCGCAGCTGGTCGACGAGGACGTTCCCGAGGAGCTCCGAGAGGAGCGCTCCGCGGACGGATAACTTTCACCCCGCTTCGCGAAGGCTTTAGGCCGGTGCCGGCCAAGAGCCGTCGATGGCGACCGAGGCCGCCGGGATCGACAGGGATCTGCTCGTCGACGACTTCCTCCAGCGACGCCGCTACCAGCTCCAGCTGGCGGACGCAGCCGCCGACGAACACACCCTCGTCTGTCTCCCGACCGGCCTCGGCAAGACGACGGTCAGCCTGCTCGTCACCGCCGAGCGGCTCCACGAGGCCGGCGGGAAGGCGCTCTTTTTAGCCCCCACCAAACCCCTCGTCCAGCAGCACGCCGACTTCTACCGCGAGGCGCTGTCGATTCCGGACGACGAGATCGTCGTGTTCACCGGCGACGTGAAACCCGACGACCGCGCCGCGCTCTGGGAGGACGCCCGGATCGCGATCGCGACCCCGCAGGTCGTCGAGAACGACCTCGTCGGCAACCGGATCTCGCTGCGGGACGTGACCCACCTCACCTTCGACGAGTGCCACCGCGCGACCGGCGACTACGCGTACGTCTACATCGCGGAGCGCTACCACGCCGACGCCGCCGACCCCCTCGTGACGGGGATGTCCGCCTCCCCCGGCGGCGACACGGAAGAGATCGAGACGGTCTGTGAGAACCTCGGGCTGGTGAACGTCGAGGTGATGACCGAGGAGGACGCCGACGTCGACGAGTACACCCACGACACCGACGTCCAGTGGGAGCAGGTCACCCTCCCGGACGAGGTCTTAGAAATCCGAGACGCGCTCAACGAGGTGATCACGGACCGGTTGGAGAAGCTGAAACAGCTCGGGGTGACGAACACGACGAACCCCGACCTCTCGCAGAAGGACCTCAACAAGATGCGGGGGCAGCTGAAGCAGATGATGGACAACGACCAGTCGGACGGGTACAAGGGGATGTCCACCCACGCCGAGGTGATGAAGCTCCGGCGCGCGACCGAGCTGGTCGAGACGCAGTCCGTCGAGTCCGTCCGGCGCTACTTCGAGCGCCAGCGGGAGGCCGCGCGCTCGTCGGGCGCGTCGAAGGCGAGCCAGCGCATGGTCGCGGACCCCAAGGTGCGCGAGGCGATGCGGAAGGCGGAGTCGTTCGACGGGCTCCACCCGAAGTTCTCGAAGGCCCGGATCCTCCTCGCGGAGACCCTCGGCATCGACGGCGGCGAGCGCGCGATCCTCTTCACCGAGTCCCGCGACACCGCCGAGGCGCTCGTGGAGTTCCTCTCCGCCAGCTTCGACGTGCGGAAGTTCGTCGGGCAGGGCGACAAGGAGGGATCCGACGGGATGAGCCAGACACAGCAGCAGGAGACGCTCGACGAGTTCAAGGCCGGCGAGTTCGAGGTGCTCGTCTCCACGTCGGTCGCCGAGGAGGGGCTCGACGTGCCCGAGGTCGACCTCGTCTGCTTCTACGAGCCCGTCCCGACCGCGATCCGCTCGATCCAGCGCAAGGGACGGACCGGCCGGCAGGCCGAGGGGAAGGTCGTCGTCCTGATGGCCGAGGACACCCGCGACGAGGCGTTCTTCTGGATCTCCCGGCGCCGCGAGAAGAAGATGGCCAGCCAGCTCGCCGAGCTGAAGGAGGCCACCGACGACATCGAGGAGTCCGTCGGCGGCGACGGGCAGGCCGGCCTCGACGCGTTCGGCGGAGGGTCCGGGGGCGAGGACGAGAACGCGGACGCCGAAGTCGACGACGGCGCAGAGACGATCGACGAGGAGAGCGACGACAGCGGGGACGACGACGCCGGACTCACCGACTTCGCCGAGGAGGTGCGCGAGCGCGACGAAGGCGACGCCGAGGCGTCACCGACCGACGAGACGGAATCGGCCGACGAGACGGACGCGGACGACGGCGTCGTCGCGACCGCGGGCGTCGACGAGGGCGTCGAGGTCGTCGTCGACCAGCGCGAGCTCGACTCCTCGATCGCGAAGGACCTCTCCACGCGCGACGGGCTCGTCACCCGGCTGGAGACGCTCGCGGTCGGCGACTACGTGCTCTCCGACCGCGTCGCGGTCGAGCGCAAGTCCGCGGCCGACTTCGTCGACTCGATGCTCGACGCCGACCGCTCGATGTTCGAGCAGGTGGGCGAGCTCTCGCGGGCGTACGCCCGGCCCGTGATGGTCGTCGAGGGGACGAACCTCTACGGCCAGCGCGACATCGACCCCAACGCGATCCGCGGCGCGCTCGCGTCGCTCGCGGTCGACTTCGACGTGAGCGTCCTCCGCACCGAGGACGAGGCCGACACCACCGAACTGCTCGCGACGATCGCCAAGCGCGAGCAGGAGACGCGCGACCGAGAGGTGAGCGTCCACGGCGAGAAGACGACGAAGACCCGCGCCGAGCAACAGGAGTACGTCGTCTCCTCCATCGCCGACATCGGCCCCGTCACCGCCCGGTCGCTGCTGGAGCACTTCGGCACCGTCGAGGCCGTGATGACCGCGCCCGAGGACGACCTCCTCGAAGTCGAGGGCGTCGGCCCGGTGACCGCCGAGCGCATCCGCGAAGTCGTCGGTAGCGAATACGAGTAGCGCCGCGCGTTCCCGTTGGCGGCGAGCGCGGTCACTCGAACCCGCTCACGAGCGTCACCACCCACTGTCCGAGGTCGTATTCCGACCGGACCTCCACGCGCGTCACCCACTTCACCCACTGGAACCCGCGCCGGTCGGGCGCGACGAGTCGGGCGGGCGCGCCGTGGCCGTGGCTCAGCCGCTCGCCGCCGACGTGGGTCGCGAGCAGGGCGTCCTCGGCCTCCTGGATCGGGAGGCTCCAGCGGTAGCCGGTGACGGACGTGAACCGGACGTAGGCCGCGTCGTCGTCGAGTTCGCCGGCCGCCTCGAGGAGCTCGCCGACCCGGGTCCCGCCCCACTCTTGGACCGTGTACCAGCCGCTGGTACAGTCGAGCAGCGCCTCCGTCTCGTGGCCCGCCGCCAGCTCGTCCGCCGTCAGTTCGACGGGGTCGCTCACGAGGCCGTCGACGGTCAACCGGTAGTCGTCGCGGTCGATCGGGTCGGGGTCGTCGGCGACCCACGAGGTGATCGGGAACGCCCCGTTTCCGTCCCCCTCGCGGGGCTGTGACCCGGTGAATCGGCGGTCGGCGCCCGCGGTGTCGAGCGCGTCGTTGACCCCCTGCTGGAGCCGGTAGGTCGCGCCGCCCGCGGCGAGCAGCGCGAAGTAGCGGACCGCGGTCCGCCGGCGCTCGAAGTCGACGCGGCGCGGGAGCCGGAACCGGGTGGCGGCGTGCGCGGCCACGAGCGGCACCAAGGCGAGCCCGAACCCGACGTGAACGGACAGCAGCGTCCAGTACGAGACCCGTACGTCGAGCCCGAACACCCACGCGACGCCGGTCCCGATCGCGCCGAGCGCGGCGACGAGCGTCAGGACGGAGAGCGCGGTCGACCGCTGCCACAGGGTCGGGTCGGTGAGCCGTCGGCGGACCCGCGCGAGCTTCCACCCGAGCAGCGCGACGATCCCGAGCCCGAGCGCGCGGTGGAGCCAGAAGAGGGGCCACCCCTCGGGGACGCCGACGGTGAACGAGACCAGGCCGGTGCCCGCCTCGGCGACGACGAACGCGAACAGCGACCAGTCGACCGCGCGCGGCGGCGGCTCCAGGCGGTCGAGCGCGGTCCGGAGGCGATCCTGGGCGGCCATCTACGCGTGGTACGCGCTACCGAGGCAAAAGGATACAGCCCGCGGCCGGTCGTCGCGCGGGCTACAGCTCGTAGGTCTCGCCGTCGACCGCCAGCGGCTCCTCGAACGCCTCGTCGGCGGGGTAGAAGTGCGCGAGGTGGACGAGCCGCGTCCGGTCGGCGTCGAGGTCCTCGGCGAGCGCGAGCGCCCCCTCCCGAGTCATGTGTTTCGTGCCGAACGTCCGCGGGACGCCGTCCGGCCCCTCGTGGCGGCCGCCGATCGGGTGGTGCTCGCACAGCGAGGCGGGGACGATGGCGTCGGCGAGCAGCAGGTCCGCGCCGGCGAGCGCCTCGCGGGAGCGCTCGGGGACGTCGTAACTGGTGTCGCCGGTGAGCGAGAGCTTCGCGCCCGTTTCCGGATCCTCGATCACGACGCCGTAACACAGCAGCGGCGGGTGATCGACGGGAACGAACCGCACCTCGAACCCGCAGGTCTCGAACGGCTCGAAGGGGTCGCGGGCGTGGACGCCGATCCGGTCCTCGAGGTAGTCGTACTTGTCGCGGATCGTCTCCGCGACGCTCTCGTCGGTCGCGGGGTCGGTCTCCGAGGGCGCGTGGACCGGGAGCCCGTCGACGAGCCGGTAAACGTTCCCCAGCCCGTCGAGGTGGTCGAAGTGGATGTGCGTCACGAGCCCGGCGTCCGGGAGGGGGACGTCGGCCGCGAGGAACTGCTGTCTGAAGTCGGGACTGAAGTCGACGAGCAGCGACTCGCCGGTGCGCTCGTTGGCGACGTGGACGGAGAAGCGCGACCGCGACACCCCGCGCTCGCGGGCCGCCTCGCAGGTGTCGCAGTCGCAGCCGACCGTCGGCGTCCCCGTCGTGTCGCCCGTCCCGAGGAGGGTGACCCGCATGGGACGCGCTCGGCGGGCCACGGCCTTAGCGTCCGCGGTCGGGAGCGGCGGGATCCGGGGAGCGCCGCGAGCGCGCTCCGGCCGCGTCGCGAGCGCAGCCCGGCCGCGTCGCGACGGCACCCCCGAGGTATAACCCCGATCCGCCCCGATCCGAACTATGCACACCAGCAGAGAGCTGACGCTCGCGCGGCTCCCCTCCGGCGTGCCGATCCGGACGACGGTCCACGCGTACGGCGAGGGCGAACTCGTCGACGGCGACGACGGTCCCGAACTCGACGCGCCCGACGACGCGCCCGTGGTGTACGCGCAGGCCGCCCAGCACGGGAGAGAGGTGAACGGGACCGCGGTCCTCAGGCGGCTCCACGAGCGACTCGTCGGAGACGGAGCCGATCCCGTCGACGGGGACGAAACGGGGCACGGACACGGTCCGACGGCCGCCGACCTCGCCGGCACGCTCGTGACGGTGCCCGTCGCCGACCCGCTCACCTTCGACCACGTCTCGTACACGACGCCGGAGTCGCTCGACTCGCGGCAGCCGAACATGAACCGCTGCTGGCCCGGCGACCCGGAGGGGTCGCTCCACGAGCGGATGGCGGCCCGACTCTGGGCGTTCGCGGGCGCGGCGGACGCGGTCGTCGACCTCCACACGGGGTCGCCGTCGATGGCGACGCATACGGTGTACATGCGCGGCGACGGGGCCTGCCGCGGGCTCGCGGAGGCGTTCGGCACGGACCTCCTGCTCGCGGAGGCCGCGGGCGACGACGCGGACACCGAGTGGGACGAGCGGGGGTTCGCCGGGAAGCTCCGGGTCGCCGCCACGCGCGAGGGGATCCCGACGATCACGCCCGAACTCGCGCACAGCAAGGAGATCGTCCCGGAGGCGGTCGAGGCCGGCGTGGCTGGAACCCTCGGCGCGCTGCGGCACGAGGGGCTCCTGGCGGGCGAGCCCGACGCGTGGGACGGCGTCGTCGCGCGCAACCACCTCGGGCGCGTGATCGCCGACGACTCCGGGCTGTTCGTCCCCGAGCCCGACCTCGCGGTCGGCGACCGGGTGCGCGAGGGCGAGCGGGTCGGCGAGGTGTTCGACCCGACGACGTTCGAGACGCTCCAGGTCGCGCGCGCCGACCGCGACGGGATCGCGTACTCGGTCGCCCGGGAGGCGACCGTCACCGCGGGCGCGACGCTCGTCGGCGTCGCGGAGCGGATCGACGGGGAGTAGCGCGGGAGGGGCTTGAAACCTCGTCTTACGGCCGCCGGACGCGGATCTGTCCGTCCGCTGCGACCGTGACGAAGAGTCGGCTGCGGACCTCGCGGCCGCGGACCGCGTCGCCCGCGCGGTCGCCGATCGTCTTCATCAGCTCGGGCGCGGTCTGGTTCACCTTCACGCCCGCCTCGTCGCAGGCGTCGTACACCCGCTTGGGCGCGTCGTAGAGGTCGGTGCCGGTCTCGATCTCGACGCGGACCGGCGCCGACAGCGCCTCCGCGAACGCGACCGTTTCGCGGGCGCGCTCGACGTTGTCGCGGGCGCTCGCCTCGACGCTGGAGACGTTCGCGCGCGAGGTGCCGAGCCGGTCCGCGATGTCCGACTGCCGGAGCCCGCGCTCGCGGAGCGCCAGCACCTCCGCCTGCCGACGGGTGAGCACGCTCTCGTCGGCGTCGAAGCCGGCTCGCTCTAAGATCGAGTCGGCGTCGACGTCCGCGGGGTCGGGTCGCCCGTCGTCTGCGGCCATGTGGTCACCGACGGGCCGGTCGCTCAAAAAACGGCGGTTTCCCGCGGGGTCGTGTCGGTCGGAAAATCGACGGCGTCCGGACTGTCCGTGGGGCGGGGCTCCCCCGAGACGCCGTCACTTGCCCCAGAAGTTCTCGCGGCTGCCGAGCCGTTCGCGGTCCGTGCGGTCCGGGCGACCGCGCTCGTCGTCCTCGTCGTCCGCCGCGTCGCCCTCGGCGGCCTCGTCGTCCCCCTCCTCCGCTTCCGGGTCGTCGGGGAGGCGCTCGACCACCTCTTGGGCCGTCGCGTGACTGGACTTCACGCGGTGGATCTTGACCTCGGCGCGCGCCGGGGGGAGGAGGCCGTCGACGAGGACGATGAACCCGTCGTCGGTGCGGCCGACGCCGGCACCGCTCTCGTGGATGTCGTCGACCTCGACGACGACCGCCTCGCCGGGCTGGACCGGCTGCTGTTTCAGCTCGTAGATCGGCATGTCGTAGTGGTTACACCACTCCGCGCCGCCTTTGTTGCCGTAGTGTTGACACCCCATCCCCTGGATCCGTTCGTCGAAGCTGGGGCAGTCGTCGGCGAGTGGACAGTCCGCCATACCGTAGGGGAGACCGGCCGCCGTTGTAAACGTTTTCGACTCTCAGACCGAGATTTACGAAAACGGCCGATTCACGCGGTCGAGCGGCGGCTACCTCGATCGGACCGACGCGCGGCGACCCCGGCGGGGCTCGCGCCGACCGGCCCTACAGGAACTCGCGGACCTCGGAGTACCACATGTCGTGGTGGTCGACGGCGTCGAGCGCGTCCGCCACGTCGACCGCGATCGCGTGCCAGCAGCGGTCGTCGGGGTCGTCCGCGTCGAGGTTGTACGTCGCGTCCGCGCAGTTACACTCGCCCTCTTCGACCACGTACTCGTCCTCGTGGCCGACGACGACGGTGAAGTCGCGGTAGCGCTTCACGCGCCCCTCGCCGACCGCCTCGATGGCGCGCTGGCCGCGGTCGCCGTGGGCCTCGACGATGGCCGCCGCGATCGGGCCGGTCAGCTCCCCGGCCTCCTCGATCGCCGACCGCCAGTCGTCGACCGGCTCCATGCCCGCCCGTTCTCGGGCGTTCGGTTAAACAGCGTCGGTCGGATCGGGGCGGGCCGGCGCGGGCCGCGCCGGACGGGGGCGAAACTTCCGACGCGTGGTTTCAAGCCGCTCGCCCGCCTCCGTCCGCCATGGACGAGACGTGCCAGCACCTGTCGTATCGCGAGGAGGGAGACGGGAAGTCGTTCGACACGGCCCGCGCGTTCTGTACCGTGACGGAGTCGTTCGTCCAGCCCATGCGCGCGGACGTCTGTAACGCGCGGTACGACCTCGACCCCGCGACGGACTGCGAGTTCTACGTGGATCCCGAGTCCGAGGCGGCGGAGGACGAGGACGCCGACCGCGGGGGCGACGGGGCGGAATGACGTACGACGACTACCTCGACGGGAAGCCGGCGGTCATCACCGCGGCGCTCACGGGCGGCGTCCACGGGAAGGAGGCGCACCCGGACCTCCCGGAGACGCCCGCGGAGATCGCGGCGGCCGCGGCGGCCTGCGAGGAGGCGGGCGCGAGCGTGCTCCACCTCCACGCGCGCCGCGACAACGGGGAGCGCGCCTTCTCGGCCGAGCGCTTTCAGGAAGTCGCGGACGCGGTCCGCGAGGCGACCGACGACGCGGTCCTCCAGCATTCGACGGGCGGGACGGCGGCGCCGGACGCCCTGCGGCACGAACCCCTGCGGACCGACCCCGCCCCCGAGATGGCGTCGCTCGACATGGGGCCGCTCAACCGCTACGACCGGCTCACATCGGAGAACACCCGGGAGCTGGTGTCGTCGCTCCACGCGGAGATGAACGAGCGGGGCATCAAGCCCGAGCTGGAGGTGTTCAACGACGGCCACCTCAACGAGTCGCTGGCGATCCTCGACGAACTCGAGGACCCGCCGTACCTCAACTTCCTGTTCGGCGGCGGGACCACCACCCCGCCGCATCCTCGGAACCTCGTTAATCGAGTCGAGGCGCTCCCCGAGGGCGTCGAGTTCAACGTGATCGGATTCGGCCCGCATCAGCTTCCCATGACGACCCAGTCGCTGCTGCTCGGGGGGCACGTCCGGGTCGGCTTAGAGGACAACCGGTACTACGAGAAGGGCGAGCTGGCGACGAACGAGCAGCTCGTGGCGCGGGCGGCGCGGATCGCCGAGGAGCTGGGGCGGCCCGTGGCGACGCCCGATCAGACGCGGGAGCTACTGGGGTTGCGCGGCCGATAACGGGAGTGCGCGTCGCGAGCCTCGACAGCGATACGATATTTAAAAAGCGCGAACGGGGAAGGTGACGACTGCTTATAAACGATCGACGCGGTGGCGCGTGCCGACGAGCGCCCGGAGGGTGCGAGTCGCACGCGCGAGGGAGTCAGTCGTCGGAGCGAAGCGACGGCGACTGACGAGGCTGGGGAGGTGAGAGGTGCGGTGCGGGGTGGGACTCAAAGGGGCAGGCGCGAAGCCGCCGCAGACGACGCAAGCACCGAAGTGAGTGAGCGAAGCGAACGAACGAGGAGCGCAGCGAGTGTGCGGCGGCTTCGCGGCTGGGGCTTTGGCGGTGCTCACCTTCGGCCTGGTAGCGGCTATTTATAAGCGAGTGGTTGAGGCTTTGGCGGTCCTCGCGGCCGATTTCCCGGCATCTATTTATAAACAAATGTTTGCGCTGAGATCCTATTTTCGACTGAAACGGCCGGTCGATGAGGAGTGCGAATCAGTCACGTCGCAATTTCTTAATGTTCTAGGCCTGAAGAGACGGATCGTGTATGGTTCCCGTTGACACGCGAACCCTCCTACTGGGCGAGGATCGAAAACAAGCGAGACGGTGGAGTATCGGTGCTGGAATACTCTTCGTTGCGTCGCTCTGCTACTTCGCGGCGGTGAGAATAGTAGACTTTCCCCAGATCCATTTGCTGCTGTGGTGGCAGGGGTACGCCGTTCTGCTCACGATCTTCGTCGCGGTCCAAGCGTACTCCAACGGAGGGCTCGGGGTGAGTTGGTTGCTCGTGTTCGCCGGGGTCGCCGGCGTCATCCTGAACTACGGTGGTATCGGACTGAGCGGAGCCAAACCTGGGCTGCTGTGGCTCGTCAGATACGCCATCGTCGGAAGCGCAGTTGCCGCGGCGATCGTGGGGACGCTCGGCTTTACCATCGGAACCGCGGTCCGACGAATTGCTGGATAGGCTCTCTGTACAGAATACTCTACGTTTGAAACTGCCGGGGTTGCGCGACTGAATTAGCCGCAAAAGCGCTCGCTTCCTGATCGGTAGCGGGAGTACGTGTAGTACATCGTGAGTGAGGCCGTTTATAAAGAGGATCGCGGTGTTGCTGTCGCCCGTTTATAAGTGATTGACTGCTGGGATGATGATCTCCAAAGCCCCAGTCGCGACGGCTCGCGCGCCTTGCTGTGCTCCTCAGTCGCTCGTTTCACTCGCTCCCTGCGGTGCTTACTGCGGCGTGCTTCGCCCTCGCGACTGCCCCTTTGAGTCCCTCCCCCGCACCGCTCAGCACCACCGGAAGACGGTCCTGCTCGCTCACTCCGTTCGCTGCGCGGGCTGCGACTTCCGTACTCCCGCTCGCTCCCTCCGGTCGCTCACGGGACCGCAGCCTCACACCACCCCAGCCTCGCCGCTCGCTCCGCTCGCGGCGTCCCTCGCGGGCTGGCTCGCGGCCGCCGATGGCGGCCGCTCGCAGGCGCGCCACCGCACCGCGGTGTTCTTTTATAAGCGATCATCGCCATCTCTCATCGCGTTTTAAATATACTCCCGCCACCGCCGATCTACGATACTCACTCCCGAAATCGCCCGTCGATACGTCTGTACTGACCGGCAGAGAGCTACGTATGTCACTCACTGTGGATTTCAGCGAAGCCAAGTGAAAAGCTAAGCCTCAGAACGTCTCACCGTAACGCCGTCCACTATTTATAAACAGCCACGTCCGGAGAACTCCGACCTCACTCCAGCACGATCAGCACGTCGCCCATGTCGACGCTGTCGCCCTCGCCGACGTGGACGCTCGCGACGGTGCCGCCGCGCTCGGCGACCACGTCGTTCTCCATCTTCATCGCCTCGAGGACGCAGACCACGTCGCCGGCGGCGACCTCGTCGCCCTCGGCGACATCGACCGAGAGGATCGTCCCCTGCATCTCCGCGTCGATCGACTCGCCGCCCTCCGCGACGTCGACGCCGCCGTCGTCCCCGCCGTCGTCCGGCTTCGCCTGCGGGGGGCGCTGCTGGCCGCCACCGCCCCCGCCGGCGCCGCCTTCCGGGACCGGAATCGCGGGCGCGCCGCGCTCCTCCAACTCGACGTCGAAGCGCTTCCCGTTCACCTCGACGGTGAACTCGCGCTCGGTGACCTCCTCGTCGTCGTCCGACGCGGCCGAAGCGGACTCCGTGCCCCACTTCTCCTGCGCCTCGGCGACCAGCTCGCGGTCGAGCTCCTCGTCGAGGTACTTCGTGGTGTGCGTCCCGTCGACGAACCGCTCGTCGTCGAGCATGAGCCGGTGGAACGGGACGATGGTGACGACGCCCTCCAGGTCGTACTCCGCGAGCGCGCGCTTCGACCGCGCGAGACACTCCTCGCGGTCCGGGGCCCAGACTATCAGCTTCGCGATCATCGAGTCGTAGTCGGTGACGAGCTCGTCGCCCTGCCGGAGCGCGTCGTCGACGCGCACGCCGATCCCGCCCGGCGGGTCGTACGTCTCCAGCGACCCCTCGTTGGCGGGCTGGAACTCGTTCGCGGCGTTCTCGGCGTTGATCCGGAACTCGATCGCGTGGTCCTCCAGCTCGACGTCGTCCTGCGAGACGGAGAGCCCCTCGCCGCTCGCGACCCGGAGCTGCTCCTTGACGATGTCGATCCCCGTCAACTCCTCCGTGACGGTGTGTTCGACCTGGATCCGCGTGTTCACTTCGAGGAAGTAGAACGGCGTCTCCGGGCCGAGCGGCTCCGACGGGTCGCGGTCGGGGTCCTCCTCGACGAGGAACTCGACCGTCCCGGCGTTGGAGTAGTCGGCGGCGGCGACGCCCCGGCGAGCGGCCTCCCCGATCTCCTCGCGCAACTCGTCGGAGAGCGCGGGAGAGGGCCCCTCCTCGATCACCTTCTGGTGGCGGCGCTGGAGCGAGCAGTCGCGCTCGCCGAGGTGGACCACGTCGCTCTCGGTCACCGAGGCGTCCCCGTCGCCGCTCCCGCCGTCGGACCCCGCGGCCGCCGGGTCGTCCGCGACGATCTGGACCTCGACGTGGCGGGGGGTCTGGAGGTAGCGCTCGAGGTACACCGAGTCGTTCGAGAAGTACGCCTCGCCCTCGCGCTTTGCGGATTCGAGCGCCTCCTCGGCCTCGTCGGCGCTCTCGACGACCTTCATCCCGCGGCCGCCGCCGCCGCCCTCGGCCTTGATCGCGACCGGGTAGCCGTGCTCGTCGCCGAACTCCGTGACGGCCTCGACGTCGGTGACGGGCTCGGTCGTCCCGGGGACGATCGGCACGTCGGCGTCGTCCATCACGCGTCGCGCGTGCGTCTTCTCCCCGAGCCGCTCCATCGCGTCGCTCGCGGGGCCGATCCACGTGATCCCCTCTGCGGCCTCGACGCGGGCCGCGAAGTCGGCGTTCTCCGCGAGGAAGCCGTACCCGGGGTGGATCGCGTCGGCGCCGGCCGACCGCGCCGCCTCGACGACCGCCTCGCCGTTGAGGTAGGAGTCGGCCGCGCGGGCGGGCCCGACGTTGTACGCCTCGTCCGCGTACCGGACGTGGCCGCCGTGCTTGTCGGCGTCGCTGTACACGGCGACGGTGTCGACGCCCAGCTCCGCACAGGCGCGCATCACCCGGACCGCGATCTCGCCGCGGTTCGCCACGAGAACCTTATCGAACATTCCTGTCGGTTCTTCCACCAACTGCTACCAAACTCTGTCGGTCCGTGCCGAGACGAGTGAACTACTCCATCCTACTCGCTTACCGCTGACGCGGTTCGCTCCTTGAGGGTGGGGCTTCCTGTTTCCACGACGCGCTTTGCAGACACCGAAGTGGTGTCCGTAGGGAGCGCAGTCTCCACAGGCGGTGATTCGGAGTGTCCCACTCCTACTTTGTCGAGTCCGCGAGAAAGAATGTTCCACGACGCATTCGCGTCTCTGTCCGCCACAAACCCACATGATGGGCACGAATGCTCACGCACCCACAGCGGTTTGTCCGTCTCTGTCCCGCATGACGCGCATTCTTTCGTCGTTCCACGGGGGTCTACGGCAACGAAGTGCGTCCCCTCACGCTCACATTTGTATTCGAGCATTCGCAGGAACGTTCCCCACGAGGCCCCGGCACGGTTCCGAGAGTTGCCCGGTAGTTCGATTAGTCCCTTCGCGTCCAAGTCCTCGACGGCCACCAAGTCGTACTCTCGGGCGTAGTAGTTCGACAATTTGTGGAGGAAATCTCGACGCTTGCGTTTCAGGTCGGCGTGGCGTCGAGCGACCATCTCGCGCTGATCTTCCCAATTATTAGAGCCGCGTTCCTTCCGCGAGAGGTTGCGTTGAGCGCGTTCCAACCGCTCACGCTCGTCGGAGAAGTCTGGCGACTCGACAGCAGTGCCGTCCGTGTCGTGAGCGTACTTGACAATACCTACGTCAATACCCACCACATCCCTAGGATTCTCCGGTTTCTCTGACGTAGCTTCGTCCACGTCGATACCGAACGTGGCGTACCACTCGCCCGTGGGCTCTTGTTTGACCGTGACCTGCTTAATGGTCGCGTTCTCGGGGATGTCTCGGTGGAGGTGAATCGGGATCTCGCCGATTTTGCTCAACCGCAAGACAGGCCGACCACTCGTATTCTTGAGTTCGAAGCCGGACTGGTTGTAGGTGAGCGACCGATACTCCTGAGGCGGTTTCCACTTGAGCATCCCCACGGCGCGTCCGTTCTCCTTCTGCGCACGGAGCGTAGAGAGGTTGTCGTAGACACGCTTGACGACCATTTGGAGGACTTTCGAGTGAACGTCATTCAGGTCATCCCACCACGATTTGAGGTCGGGGAGTTGTCCCTGTACCTTGTAACGTGCTGGAATCTCGTCTGTCTCGTTGAGTTTGTAGAGGACGTGGTTGTAGAGTTGCCTACAAGTATCGACGTGGTGTAGAAGCGTCTCGGTAAGGGCTTCCGGTGGGTTAAGTCGATACTTGTAGCCGTAGTACATCTATGACTCTCGTTCCTCGATGAGTTCGTCCAGTTTCTCTTGGACGAATGAGGAGAGGCTCAGGTGATTGTCCTGAATCCACTCCTCTTGATCGTCACGGATGGAAATGGTCTTTCGCGTTGCCATATCATAACTTACGTAATTTACATACAAGTAGTTTGCGGGGGTGAGGGCTGCGGGCCAGTCGTCGCGGAGTGTTTGTGAGACGATAACAGCGTGAACGAATCATTTTGCGATTCGTTAACACTCTAGAGATCTCCAATTTCTGGAGACGCTGTATTCCCTCTATACTACGCGACTCGGTCTTCGGCCTGCGTTGTTCGTTGAGAAAGCGGGCTTAGCGCCTGAAAACAATTAAAAGGACTGCGGACGCCACGATGAGGTATGCTCGACGCGGGAAACCCCTACGTGCTGCCGTCGGTGTTGGTCGGCGCCGCCGTCTACCTCGGCCTCACGGTCGCGACCGACGCGTCGCTTCCGGTCCGGGTCGGCGCGCTCCTCGTCTTCGTGGGCGTCGTCCCAGTCGTCCTCAACCGACTGCTCGGCGACCGGAGCGGACCGAGTGACCCCGTCGACGGTGACGAGTCGGCCGCCGCGACTGCGAGGGAGGACGCCGGCGACGACGGGACGCGCTGAGCGACCGCGGGAGTGACTACCACAGTTATATATGTCAGCGGACGTATCTCCGGACGCGCCCTGAGGCGGATCGGGGTCGACGGCGCGACGGGTCGACGCCGCGCTGTCGGGGGAATGTACGCGGCCGGGCGCCCCCGCGTCCGGCGACGCCGTTCGACGTGTCGACTACCCGATCAGCGACGCTGCTCGTGACCGAGTCGGCAGAATCAGCGCGGCGCGCCCGCGGCTCAGAACCGGTCGCTGCGACCGACCGCTGTCCACGGGTCCGGAGGCGCGTCGGCGGGGACGCGCACCCGACGGCGGTGGAGCCGATCGATCCGACCGGCGAGCCCCCAGCGGTCCTCGTCGCGCCCCTCGTCTCCGTCGCTCGCGGCGGCCGCGGCAGCGAGTTCGCCGTCTCGGACGTGCGCCGCGACCGCGGCGGCGATGGCGGCCGCCTCGTCGTCGCCGGCGTCGTCCGGGATCGAGAGGCCGGCGAGCGCGGGGGTCGCCCCGTCGGTGGGCACAGCGGTCCCCCCGTCGGCGGGCGCGTCCGTGTCGGCGGAGTCGTCCTCTGCGGCCATCAGATCGGGATGTTGCCGTGCTTCTTCGCGGGCTGGTCCGTGCTCTTCCCCTTCAGCATCTTCAGGTCCTCGACGAGGCGGGCGCGCGTCTCGGTCGGCTCGATGACGTCGTCGACGAAGCCGCGGTCCGCGGCGGTGTAGGGGTTCGCGAACTCCTCGCGGTACTCGTCGATGAGCTCCTGTCTGCGCGCGTCGGGGTCGTCGGCCTCGGACAGCTCCTCGCGGTAGAGGACGTTGACCGCGCCCTTCGGTCCCATCACTGCGATTTCCGAGGTGGGCCACGCGTAGTTGACGTCGCCGCCGATGTGCTTCGAGGACATCACGCAGTAGGCCCCGCCGTACGCCTTCCGGGTGATGACGGTCAGGAGAGGTACCGTCGCCTCCGAGAAGGCGTACAGCAGCTTCGCGCCGTGGCGGATGATCCCGTTGTGCTCCTGGTCGGTGCCGGGCATGAAGCCGGGCACGTCCTCGAAGGTGAGGATGGGGATGTTGAACGCGTCGCAGAAGCGGACGAACCGCGCGCCCTTCTGGCTCGCCTCGATGTCGAGCGTGCCGGCGTTCACGCGGGGGTTGTTCGCGACGACGCCGATCGAGTGGCCGTCGAGCCGGGCGAAGCCGACGACGATGTTCTTCGCGAAGTTCTCGTGCACCTCGAAGAAGGAGCCCTCGTCGACGACGCTGCCGATCACGTCCTTCATGTCGTACGGCTTCCGGGGGGCGTCGGGGACGATCGACTCCAGCTCCTCGTCGGCGCGCTCGGGGTCGTCCCACGGCTCGACGCGCGGCGGGTCCTCCACGTTGTTCGCCGGGAGGTACGAGAGCAGCCGCGCGATGTCGTCGAGCGCCTCCTCCTCGCTCTCCTCGGCGAAGTGCGCGACGCCGGAGGTCGAGGAGTGGGTGACCGCGCCGCCGAGCTCCTCGAAGCTCACCTCCTCGCCGGTGACCGTCTCGACCACGTCCGGCCCGGTGATGAACATGTGCGAGGTGTCTTTCACCATGAACGTGAAGTCCGTGATGGCGGGCGAGTACACCGCGCCGCCGGCGCACGGCCCCATGATCGCCGAGATCTGCGGGATGACGCCGGACGCCTCCGTGTTGCGCCGGAAGATCTCCGCGAAGCCGCCGAGCGAGGCGACCCCCTCCTGGATCCGGGCGCCGGCGGAGTCGTTGAGGCCGACGACGGGCGCGCCCACGTCCATCGCCTTGTCCATCACCTTGCACACCTTCTCGGCGAACACCTCGCCGAGCGACCCGCCGAAGACGGTGAAGTCGTGCGCGAACACGAACGTCTTCCGGCCGTTCACCTCGCCGTAGCCGGTCACCACGCCGTCGCCCGGGATCTGCTTCTCCTCCATCCCGAACGTGTGGTTGCGGTGGGTCCGGAACCGGTCGAACTCGTGGAAGGTCCCGTCGTCGAGGAAGTAGTCGATCCGCTCGCGGGCGGTCATCTTCCCCTTGTCGTGTTGCGACTGGATCCGTTCCTCGCCCCCGCCCTTTGCCGCGCGCTCGCGGCGCTCGCGGAGGTCCTCGATGCGGTCGTCCATCGTCACGCCGGACCACCCTGAGTCATTACCTCGTCGGTCGGACAGCGGCGTCAAAAGGGTTCCCCTATCCGACGTTTTCGGCTTCGACGCGCGTCGAACCGCAGCGGCGGTGGCGACGACGAACCGAACCCCGGAGCCGACGGCGAACCGACGGGACCCCGCTCGCCCCCGCGACCGCCGCGGAGCGGCCCTGTCGCCGGTTCACACGGGGAGGGGCGGTTCGACGCTTTTAAACCTCCGATGGACCTCTCTCCGATGAGACAGGCTTCGCCTGTTTCACTGACCCGTAGGAGCGACCTGCGTACTACGGAGGTGAAAATGGCAGACACAATACAAGAGGCCGTAACTCTCGCACTCGACGATGCGCCCGAGCGGAACTTCCGCGAGACCGTGGACATCGCGATCAACCTGCGAGACCTCGACCTCAACGATCCGTCGAACCGTATCGACGAGTCCGTCGTGCTGCCGGCTGGAACGGGGCAGGAGACACAGATCGTCGTCTTCGCGGAGGGCGAAACCGCCGTCCGCGCAGAGGAGGTCGCTGACGAAGTGCTCGACAGCGACGACCTCGAAGAGTTAGGAGACGACGACGACCGCGCTAAGGACCTGGCCGACGATACCGACTTCTTCGTCGCCGAGGCCAACCTGATGCAGGACATCGGCCGGTACCTCGGTACCGTCCTCGGTCCGCGCGGGAAGATGCCTACCCCACTACAGCCGGACGACGACATCGTCGAGACCGTCAACCGGATGAAGAACACGGTGCAGCTCCGGTCGCGCGACCGGCGCACGTTCCACACCCGCGTCGGCGCCGAGGACATGGGCGCCGACGCGATCTCGGACAACATCGACGTCATCGTCCGGCGGCTCGAAGCGAACCTCGAGAAGGGCCCGCTCAACATCGACGGGATCTACGTGAAGACCACGATGGGTCCCGCGAAGGAGGTGCCCGTATGAGCTCGGTCCGCAAGACCGAGACGATCCCGGAGTGGAAGCGCGAGGAGGTCGACGAGCTCGTCGAGTTCATCGACTCCTACCAGTCCGTCGGGATCGTCGGCGTGGCCGGCATTCCGAGCCGGCAGCTCCAGGCCATGCGCCGGGAGCTCCACGGCTCGGCCGCCGTCCGCATGAGCCGCAACACGCTCACGAACCGAGCGCTCGAGGAGGTCGACGACGGCGTCGAGCAGCTGACGGAGTACGTCAGCGGCCAGGTGGCGCTCGTCGGCACCAACGACAACCCGTTCGGCCTCTTCAAGCAGCTCGAAGCCTCGAAGACCCCCGCCCCCATTAACGCGGGCGAGGTGGCCCCCAACGACATCGTGATCCCCGAGGGCGACACCGGCGTCGACCCGGGACCGTTCGTCGGCGAGCTCCAGACCGTGGGCGCGTCCGCCCGCATCATGGACGGCTCGATCAAGGTGACCGAGGACTCGACCGTGCTGGAGGAGGGCGAGGTCGTCGACGACGACCTCGCGAACGTCCTCGTCGAGCTCGGCATCGAGCCCAAGGAGGTCGGCTTGGACCTGCGCGCCGTCTACTCCGAAGGCGTCCTCTTCGAGCCGGACGAGCTCGAACTCGACGTCGACGAGTACGAGGCGGAGATTCGGTCCGCCGCGGCCGCCGCGCGTAACCTCTCCGTCAACGCCGCGTACCCGACGGCCGCCACCGCCGGCGCCCTCCTCGCGAAGGCGTCCGGCGAGGCGAAGTCCGTCGGCCTGTTCGCGGAGATCGAGAGCCCGGACGTCGTGCCCGACCTGATCGGAAAGGCCGACGCCCAGCTGCGCGCGCTCGCGACCCAGATCGACGACGAGGAGGCGCTCCCCGAGGAGCTCCAGGGCGTCGAGGCCGCGCCGGCACCGGAGCCGGCGGCCGACGACGCCGACGAGGAGGAGGAACAGGCGGACGAAGACACGGAAGACGCCGAGGCGGCCGACACCGACGACGACGCCGACGACGACGGCGACGACGGCGGCGAGGGACTCGGCGCGATGTTCGGATAACACGAGGTACACACCAATGGAATACGTTTACGCTGCGCTCATCCTGAACGAGACTGGCGAAGAGATCAACGAAGACAACGTCACCGGCGTGCTGGAAGCCGCCGGCGTCGACGTCGAGGAGTCCCGCGTCAAGGCGCTCGTCGCCGCGCTGGAGGACGTCGACATCGAGGAGGCCATCGAGACGGCCGCCGCGGCCCCGGCCGCCGGCGCGTCCGCGGGCGGCTCCGCGGACGCCGAGGCAGCCGACGAGGCGGACGACGACGACGATGACGACGACGAGGCCGAGGCCGCCGACGAGGCGGACGACGACGACGAGGAAGAGGGCGACGGCGGCGAAGGGCTCGGCGAGCTCTTCGGCTGAGCCGGCGCACGACTCCCCGGCGCCAACCGCGTCGACCGACCACGAATTTTTCGCGACGCGTCAGTATCCGGAGTGATAACGCCGTCAGCGATTTTATATACCGATCGCGGAAACGGGCAGGCGATGAAGATCGTCGACGGCGACAAGGCGGAGTGCGACCGGTGCGAGTCGGTGTTCCCGCTCGCGGACGTCTCCCTGCTGGAGAAGGAGACCAACCGCGACTACGAGCGGGTGCTGTGCGGCGAGTGTCTGAAGATCGTCGGCGTGCCGCGCGGATACACCCTACGGCGGGACATCACGCACCTGGCGACGTGAGCGACCGGCGGGCGGAGCGCCCATCGAAGTCCTTTTTTAGCGGCGACGGAAAGCCGCACTCATGGAAATCGACGCGGAGCTCCGTCGGCAGATCGCGGTCTCGCTGGCGGCGGCCGCGGTGTTCATCGTCGGGCTGGTCGCCATCGGGGTCACCTTCGGCGGGTCGACGGTCCTCCCGGAGGCGGGAGCGATCGCGCTCGTCGCGCTGTTGGCCGGGTTCGTCCTGCTCATGGCCGGCGTCGGGACGTACCTGATGCGCGCGAAAGGCGAGTCGTAGCCCGTCGGGCGGTCGCAGCTTCTTTCTCTCTCGTCGCGGTCACGCCTCGCTCTGCTCGTCCCCTTCCCGTCCGTCCCGCCAGTCGGTCACGTCGTCGGCGGCGGCCACCCGCTTCTCGTAGTACGAGAGGGGGTCGGCCGCGACCTGCATGTGGTCGTCCTCGTTGTGGCAGATCCCGTAGTTCGCGAGCGTCTCGCAGGTCGGCGGCGGGTACTGGGTGCCGCGGTCGTCGGTCAGGTACTCGGTCTGGTAGCGGATCCCCTCGGCGTCGAGGCTCGTGTCCGCGCAGAAGGCGACGACCTCGTCGGGCGTCATGCCGATGCCGACGAGGAACGCCATCAGCGCGAACGACTCCGCCGCGGAGAGCGCGGCGTCGCGCTCGGCCTTCTCGATCAGGTTCGTCATACAGGGCGGGAACAGCGCGGGGGCGACGACGTCCGGCGGCTCGGCGTACGTCCGCTCGGAGAGCAGCCGCCGCAGGTCGGCGACGCGCGACTCTAACGCCGCGGCGATCTCCTCGTCGGCGCCCAGCTCGAAGGGGAGCCCCTCGGCGACCCGCGCCTCGACGGCGGCCTCCAGCGCCGCGAGCAGCTCCTCGCGGGAGACGCGCACCGCGCCGTCGGCGAGCGCGCGGTTGACGAGCCGCCACGAGTCGCCCCACTCGGGGGAGGTGAGCCGGAGGTACGGACCGACGTCGATCCGGTAGTGGTCGGGGTCGCGTCCGGCACCGGTCCCGGTCGGGCCACCCCCGCTCGCGCCGCTCGCCGTTCCGCCGCGGACGCCGGCCGGCGCGGTCGCGTCCGGGCGCACGGCGTCCGCGAGGTCGAACTCGGCGAGCAGGTCGTCGAGCGAGACCGTCGCGGCCGACACCGACCGCAGCTCGTCGTCGGCTTCGAGGTCGCGGCGGACCCGCTCCATGGCGGTCGACGCCTCCGCGGCGGCGTACTTCTCGATGGCGGGCTCCGAGTCGAGCAGCGAGACGAGGATCCGCGCGATGGGGTACGAGAGCAGCTCCGCCTGCGTGTCGGACGCCGACTCGCCGGGGAACTCGCCGCTCTCGGCGGCGACGGTCCCCTCGAGGAGGGCGCGCTCGACGCGCTCGCGGGCGCGGTCGACGGCCGGCGCGTCGGCCGCGACGAGCTCCGGCAGCGACACCGCGGCCTCGGCGACCGCCTCGCGGGCGCTCGCGAAGAACGGGTACTTGGCGTCGAGCGCGTCCATGTCGGCCCGAGGTAGTGAGGGCCGGCGAATAAGCGGTGCGGTCCGCGGGCGGTCGGGCCGGCAGGGGAGGGGAGCCGACCGGCGACGGCTACTCGTCGGTCTCCTCGACGGCCGCGCCCGGCGCGTTCGACTTGACGCTTCGGAGCCCCTGTTTCGCCTTCTGCTTCGAGGCGTACCCCTGTCCGCCGTCGGCGATGACGTTGCCGTTGTCGTGGCGGAGCCGCCAGCGGTACTCGTCGGCGCTGTCGCGGAACAGCTCGAACGTCGCGTCGCTGCCTCCCTCGTCGGGCGCTTCCTCGTCGCGAGAGGCGTCGACGACGTGCGCGCCCGGCGCGTTCCGCTGGACGCTCTCGATCCCCGAGCGGGCGTCGCGCTTGTCGGCGTACCCCTCGCCGCCGTCGGCGACGATGTTGCCGTTGTCGTGGCGGAGCCGCCAGCGGTACTCGTCGGCGCTGTCGCGGAACAGCTCGAACGTCGCCTTGCTCG